>JAUIJQ010000122.1 GCA_030431165.1 Rhodothermia bacterium
GGGCAATACGAGCAGAACGGTCATGCTCAGGAACAGCAGCCTGAATCGCTTCTCAACCCGCAGGTTCTTGTAGTCTCTTGATGTTGCGGTAAACATGTCAGCGCTTCTTGATACCGCGAACAACGAGATCAGCGGTCAGATTGATCACAAACGTAACGATGAACAGGAGAATCCCGAGCGTAAAGAGCGCACCGTAGTGATCAGACCCCACGGCCGTTTCTCCAAGCTCTGCCGCAATGGTGGCCGTTAGCGCGCGAACGGAATCAAAGACCGAGCCGGGCAGGTTGACGGAGTGCCCGCTTGCCATCAGGACAGCCATCGTTTCCCCGAAGCCGCGCCCAACACCGAGCAGTACAGCGGACACCAGGCCGTTTCGCGCCGCGGGAAGCACCACTTTGAATATCACCTGCCAGCGCGTAGCGCCCATCGCCTCAGCGGCCGCACGGTAGTCATCCGGAACGGCTTTGAGTGCATCTTCGGCGATGGTTGTCATGATGGGCGCCGCCATCAACCCGAGGATAATGCCGGCATTCAGCACGTTTAGTCCGACCGGAACATCAAAGAGCTGAATGATCAGCGCATTCATGATGCTCAGGCCGATAAAGCCCCACACGACCGACGGAATCGCGGCGAGCATCTCAACGAGGACCTTGAGCGTCTCACGCGTCTTGCCCGTCGCAAACTCAGCGATGTATATCGCCGCGCCAAGGGAGAATGGAATGGCCACGAGCATGGCCGTTCCCGTGACGCTGGCCGTTCCTGCAATCAGCGCCAGCGCTCCGTACGTCGGATTTGACTCCGACGTTGGTGCCCATCGCGGCGAAAAGAAGAACTCGCCCAGGTCCAGTGTGCCAAAGACGAAACTCAGCCCCTCGCGCGTGATGAACACGAAGATGCCGATGATCATCACGATCGCCGATATCCCGCCAAGAAAGACAACGACCTGTACAAGTCGGTCCACGTACCAGGCGAGGTTGCGACGATCATACTCTGCTGCACCCGCCCCAGCCCTACCTGGCATGCTCAGCCTCCGGTCCACGGATCGTGTCCATCAACTCGACGACGTTTGACAGCAGCGACCGATAACGGTCTTCCACAGACGCGTCACCGTCAGGCACCTTCCAGTTCACGGCCGCCCCTCCAAAGGGTACACGCTCGACATAGTCTCCGTACTGGCCTTGCAGCGACACGAATACATCAAACTCTGACAGGTCGCCCGGCAGATCAGCAACGGCAGTCGGAACGATGTCACCGATGTCGTGTCCTGTCCTTTCCAGAAACTCACGCACATCACTGCGTACCTGATCGGCCGGAGCGGTTGCGGCCATGAAGTAGGTACCCACCGTTGGATGCGACTTTCTCGCCGCGGCGACTGCAAGTGGTCCCAGCACCTCATTGGTGCGGTCGAAGAAGACCACACGCATTGGCCGGCGTCGCTTCCTCTCACCCGACAATGCCCAGACAACCTCCTCACAGAGGTTCTTCGACTGGTCCGCGACGCGTTCCAGCGAACTGAGTACAACGAGCTTGCTGAAGCGATCGCGCGTTGTACCCACGCCCTCCTCACCCTCAGAAGCAAGCTGCTCGTAGGCAACGTGAAAGTCACGCTCGATGGCACGAGCCGCTGCCATGGTCTGTCGGGCTTTCGCGTCGTTCTGCTCACGAAAAGCATTGACTGCGCTTCGATACATGTCCAGCGCGTCTTTGCCCATCGCATCCACGGATAGTCGAAAGTGCCCCTCGATCGGGCCCGTGAGCGACGCAACCTCGTGGCAGATCGTCTCGGCGTAGTCGCCGATACGCTCAAGTTCGACGTTCATCCGAAGCACCGACGAAATAAAGCGAAGGTGCCCGGCACTGGGGAGGTGCCTCACGACAAAGTGGTGACAGATGTCATCCACACGCTCGACCCCCCTGTTGATCGGATGGTCGAGCAGTATCGTCTTGTACGCAAGGTCCCGATCGGCCCGCGAGAGTGCCCGAAGTGCTGCGTCGAGATTCGCTTCTACAGCCGCGGCGACACCCAGGACACCGGCGCGAATCTTTTCGACATCCGCCTCGAGGCTCTTTTCATAATGGCTCATCACTCACCACATTTGTGGATTTGGTACGTGACCGGCCTACTCAGAACCTGCAGGCGCAGAACACGTGACTGCCCGCACCGGCGCGTATCCCTTGGCCTGGATTATGCACTGCCCTTCGTCTGACAGGATCCAGTCCATGTATTCTTTCGTCGCCCCGGTGGGTTGTCCCGAAGTATACATGAACAGCGGACGCGCAATGGGGTAGCTACCGTCGATTGCGGTATCAGACGATGGCGAGACACACGCACCACCTGAGTTGACGCATGGCATCTTTACGTGCTCATTGGCATATGCCAGGCCCGAATAGCCGATAGCGCACGGCGTGTTTTCGACCAGGTCAACCACGTCTTTTGAGCCATGCATGTCGCGCGAGCCCAACTTGTAGTCGCCCGTTCCGAGAATCGCTTCGCGGAAATAGGCAAACGTCCCCGAATTGTTCTGTCGGCTCACGCGGACAATCTCCTGCCCTCGGCAACCGGGGACCTCTACACCAAGCTGGGTCCAGGTTTCCGTCGTTCCGTTTTCTCCGTAGATGTCAGCGAGCTGTTCAACGGATACCTCGCTCATGGGGTTGGACGGATGGAGGAAGATGGCAAGCGCGTCGTATCCAACGATGAACTCAACGGGCTCATGGCCCTGGGCGCGGGCCTGCTCAACCTCGGAGTCCTTGATTGAACGGCTCGCATTGGCGATGTCAACTGTACCGTTGATAAGTGCCGCGAAGCCCGTGCCCGAGCCGCCCCCTGACACCGCAACAGCGACATTGGGGTTCACCTCCTGGTACGTCTCGGCCCAGGCCTGTGCGACATTGACAAGGGTATCAGATCCTTTGTTCTGGATGACGGCGCGGTCAGAGCCATCACGGCCGCCACCACATCCAACGAGTGCGACGCAGGCAAGCGCGCCAAATAACTTCTTGTAGTTCATTCCCTTTGAGGCTTTTATCTGAGCTAATCGAATGTGTCGTCAAAAATCCATGTGAAGCGTCACTCTACCCGTAACTGCCGCCTGATCGTCGGCCTCGGACTGTGAAACGAGCACGTTTGGAATAAAGTGCACGTCCTCATGCGGGCTGAGCGAAACACCAAAGACGCCATAGTTGGACCAGGTCGACGAGGCGCCGACGTCTGTCATCGTTCTATCAAATCGGCCGACCAGTTCGACGTTTGGCGCCACCGCTGCGCGCGCAAATAGACTTACACCGACGTGATCGCGGTCAGCCGCACCAACCCGGTCGAGCTGATTCGAGAATACCTCGACGCCGACGACGGCGGCATCAGTGCGGTAGCCCACAAACGCGTTTACATTTAGTGCTCCTTCTTCTCCACCCGACCGATCGGCGTAGTCGGCTCCAACCGTCACCGCTACCCGGCGCGCCGGACGAAACTCAAGCTGGCCGTACACACGCTTGTTCTTGTTAGACTCCGGTCGTCCACCGGAATCATTGCCAACCATGAGGCCGTAGCGTACCGAACCAGAGGACGTAATGGGACCGCGCAGAGCAACACCTGTATCACGAGACGATACGACACTCTCAAGGTCCTGGATCGTCTTCTCAAGCGATCGGAACCCCCAGAAAGACTCCGACACGGTGAATGAAGGAGGCGACGTAATGCCGATCTGGAGCACATGCCCATCAGCCACAAAATCACTCCACTTCAGGTACAGGTCCTTCACAAAAGGCGCAATTCTACCCTGCTCGGTTGTCGATCCGTCGTTGGCTTCCACCCGGGCTCTCACGCTGAAATCGTCTGAAATACCAAAGTCACCCGTGATGTACATCCGGCGCAGACCAAAGCCGTTTTCGCCGTCTGACTCGCCGGTTTCGTCCTGAACGAGATACGAATAGTCGGAGTAGACCAGTCCCGAGATCCGCTGGCCGCTTGCCGTAGCCGGAATGGATACAAGAGCAGCAAGGACCAGAAATCTACGCAGCAAATACGTTCGCATACGTGGCAGCGGTGGGTTTTAATGATTAGGTAACACCACCTGCGCACACGGCCCGTTTCAGCCTTTCTTGGAGCGGCGCGTTACCAAAAGATTACCAGACCGCGCCAAAAATATATCCGAAATGTTACGCTACTGTTAACATGCCCGATTGGGTAGAAATGTGCCTGTAGGGCCCCAAAAACGGCTGTGTATGCACACGTCAGCGCACGCTGTAGGCGCTGGAAAGCGACGCGATCGGCGGCCTACGGCCGCGCCATCAACCGCTCGATCTCGGCGGCTGTATACGGAAGACCGGGCGTGAGAACCTCCGCCCCGTCTGCCGTGATCGCAATCATGTCCTCTAAGTAGTACCCCTGCCCGTCGAGCGCGAACATGGGCTCAAACGCTATCACCATCCCTGCCCGGAGGACCGGCACTGCGGGCTCAGACGCCCACAGACCAACCGCGTGCTGATGCCACTCAACCGCGTCAGACAGGAGCACCTCGGCTGCCGCCCTCCCCAGATCCGTTTCGGGAGCCGCGTCCTCGTCCCCGATGACCGCCTCAACGGCCGCTCGCGCAGCCGCTTCAACGTCAGCCCACGAAACACCATCAGCCATCACTTCGAGTCCGGCGTGATACGCCGTCACAAGCAGGTCCCAGGCCTCACGCTGACCATCCGAAAATCGCCCGGATACCGGTACGGTCCGCCCAACGTCTCCCTGGTAGTAGTCGGCTTCGCACCCAATGTCGACGCGTACGAGTTCGCCGGATTGCATCGTGCGATCGAGGTGGCGGTAGTCACCGAACGAGGCGAAGGGCATCGGAAAGACACTGTTCGGACCTGACATTACCCAGGGCCAGAAACCGATACCGTCGCCACCGTTATTCAGACAGGCCGCTACAACCGCCGCTTCGGCGGTACGCTGGCGGGCACCGGGCTCGATGTATTCAAGCGCAGCCTTGAAGGCATCCGCACTCGCCCGGCCCGAACGACGTAGTGCCGCGATCTCCTGCGGGTCCTTCACCGCGCGCAAACGTGCGATGATGTCAGCAGCAGTTTCGATGCGCGACGTCGGCCATCGCAATCCGATGGCGTGAAGCCACAAGACGTCAGGATCCGAAACGGGGGCCATCCCCTGCGGACTTGATGAACTCCCACCAAGTGCACCGGGCACATAGAGCGTCGCATCTGCGAGGCCGTCGATAAACTCAGGGAAGCTGTTCCAGTCGACTACCGCGTCAATTCCGGTAGCCGCTTCCGACTCATCACCCGGAGACATCATCGTGTGCGCGAGCGCTGCACGACCACCCGATCCGCCATGGACAAACAGCGTGCTGGTCCGATTGATGCCGTCGATCGCAAGGATGGCATTTGTGACATGCGGAATGCCCGCGAAGTAGAAGAAGTTTGGCTCCTGATGAAAGCCGGATTCCCTGTATCGCTTGATCTCCGACCGGGCATGCAGCAGCAGAACGCCGTCTGGCAACGCGTCCATGACGGCGGCACGTCGTTCAGCGAAGCGCTCGTCTGGCTTCACCGCCTGGGCACAGGATGAACGAACGTGGGTGCCGAGTGCAACCAGCAACACAGCCGCTACCGCGGTTGCGCGTGCAAGATCTGTCGCGCTACTAACCACGGGGCACGTGGAAGCGAACACCGATTCCTCCACCGATGTCAAAATCAGTACGCGAGACGAGTTCAAATCTCGGAAGCAGCTGGAGAAAGAACTCGAATCGATCAGCCCAGATCGATGCACCAACCGCACCGCCAATCCCAACGGCAACGTTATCGTTCGAGTTGTCGCGGAAGCCGATAAACGCGCCCGGGCCATAGAACATGCGCAGGTCAACATCCGTCATGTCTTCGACGCGACGCTCCCACACTGCGTTGGCAGAGAGGAAGAGGAAGTCGTCCAGATCCCACGCCGCCAGCAGATCGTAATGCGGCTCTGCGTTCCGAACAATCTTCACCGATATGCCAGTGGGCGCGCCGGCCTGTACACCGAAGCCTGTGGACGGCCGAGACTGCGACAAACCCAACTGCGGCCAGGCTGCAGTTAATCCGCACAGAAGCAGAACACGGACTACAAATCTCGTCATGAGTGGGGCCGGTGTGTGAGGGGGAACTACAGCGCAATCACGGTGTGTCGCGACCTGGGCTACGGCGGACAGGCGGCAAACGGCGCTAGTTCGTGAACCCGTTGCCTCGCACGAGGTTCGTCGAAGATCCTGCGGATTACACCAGATTGACCGCTCAGCGCCATCGGGTTATCTTTCAGGCCGCACTTCTGCGGCGCACCTTTGCCCGGGTGGCGGAATTGGTAGACGCTACGGTCTCAAACACCGTTGACAGCGATGTCGTGTGGGTTCGAGTCCCACCCCGGGTACTACTCCTCTTCCCCGTCGTCGCCAGGCCGCTCGGGCCAGCCGACGCGAAGATCGTTCCAGTGTAGTATCGTGTTGAGTACCAGGGCGTGACTACCCTGGGTGCTCCATCGGCGCACAGGACGAATCGCAAACAGTACCACGTGCCCTTGTCCTACCGGGACGTCGAGCACCGCGGGCTTTCCGGCGATAGCACTGGCGCCCGATAACATGCCGCTCATCCGAACATCTTTCTCAGCGAAGGAAAGTACTGTGCGCGGCACCTCCGCCCGCCACACCGCGTCTTTGTACCATGCCGGATCACGATAGCTGTCGAGTTCGTCGTCAACATCGAACACCGGCCCGGCGCTGAAGTACGCGCCAAGTGAATCAGCGATGCCATAGACGATCGGCGAAAGCGAGTCACTGGGCACTGTGCGAACAACCGAACCGCGTGCCTGCAGATTCGCGGGCTCGTCGATGCTCACACGCCGCGTGATCGCCATGTCGATCGGAAAAGCTGAGGTTGATCCCTCGGTGATGAAGACGCCGCCCGATTCAATGAATTCCTTCAGCCGGGCAAGTCCGTCATAGCCCATGCCGCGCCGCACATCGTCGGTTTCGTCAATGTGCCCGAGGCTGGGATAGGCCCTGTCACTTCGCCATGGCACGGGTTCTCCCACCATACTGTTGCCCGCAACGAGCTGTTGGGGCGAGGCGAATGCGCGGGGCATGACCAGTACGTCGAATTCCGACAAGTCGTGCGTAGCGAGGTCCTGCTCTGACAGGTACGTATACGGAATGCCGATTTCGTCAAACGCGAAGTGCCACCAGCCGGCATCCTGTGGCGTGGCCACCCACGTGTGCACCAGACCGACGCGTGGGACCTCCACTGCATGCCGCGGGACCTCTGGTAGCGAAGCCGTTCGCTGAACGATCAGCCCAAGTGAGGCGGCCACGTCGTCGATCTCCCTCAGTGCGCCAGAGCCATTTGCGCGGCTGTCGATGATCAACGAGCCGGCAGGATACTCGAGTCCATTCGCGACAAACGTTTGCTCAGCAGCGTCCATGTCCACCGCGGCGAGCCGGAATCGAAAGACCGCGACCTCGTCATCAGTGGTGTTTGCCAGAACGTAGTACCGACCAGAACCGTCAACGCCTCCTTCAGGAGTAACATGCGCCGCAACACGACGCATTGGTGCTTCCAGAATTGTTGAGTCGGCAACACGGAATGCGCGAACCTGGTGCAGGTACGGCAAGGTCCATCCGGTGTCGTCGTACGGCGGACGTGCACCATCGGGAAAGTTCTGTTCGTCCAGGAGAACCTGGGCAAGCGTCCGGTACGGCTGGTCCATCCGAATTACAAAGTCGCCGGCGCCGGCACGCTGTACGTGTGCCGTGTCATCCCCCGCCGACCAGCTCACGTCAGCCGTTGCTTCGTGGATCTCAAGCCCCTGATCCAGTAGCAGGTTGACCAACTTTGCGGTAGCGAGTCGGCGCGTCTGCTCTTTTGGTATGACCCACGCGAACGGCGCCTCTGTTCGCCCCTTTTCCAGCGAACGCGCCGACTTCAGGTAGAAGTTTGACAACGTCTCGCGTCGGTTGTCAGCGACGTAGTTAAGCGCCGTGAGCACGCCGGACTGCATATAGTTCGTGTTGTTTCGC
>JAUIJQ010000123.1 GCA_030431165.1 Rhodothermia bacterium
ACCGAGATCATTACCCCGGGGGTGTCGTTTCGCGACGAGCTGCTTGACCCGCACAGGCCAAACTACGTCGCGGCACTCTGTACCGGGGCGAAGGGCATCGCCGGGGCAGCGTTCCTTGAGGCATCAACGGGTGACTTCTTCCTCGTAGAGGGAGATCAGTCGGCGATCGAGCGCACACTCGCCGCACTGGGCCCGACTGAAATCCTTCTGGTTAACGCCTCCCCGGAGCAAGAAGCACGCTGGCACCGACGAGGCACGGTCGTCACGGGCGTTGAGGACTGGTGTGTGGGTTATGACTTTGCGTATGAAACGCTGACCAGTCACTTCCGCACCAATTCGCTTAAAGGTTTTGGTGTTGATGGCCTCAGAGTGGGCATAATGGCGGCGGGCGCTGTGTTGCACTACGTCACCGAAACCCAGAAAGGCCGCGTACCACATATTCGCTCGTTGCAGCGGTTTCGCTCAGAACGGTTCATGCTGCTCGACGAACAGACGCGACGCAACCTGGATCTGGACGAGGCCGCGGGAACCGCGTCGCTCATACGCATCCTCGATCGTACCAGGAGTCCGATGGGCTCGCGTTTGTACAGGCGTTGGATGCTGCAGCCGCTGCTGGATGTGTCTGATGTAAACGAGCGGCTTGATGCCGTTGATGTTCTGGTGAACGACGCGGTCCTGCGACGTAAGCTGCAAGAGCAGCTCGGCACCGTCGGCGACATCGAGCGGCTTACCGCAAAGAACGAAACCGGCCGTAGCCAACCCCGCGACCTGGTTGCCCTCGCGAATGGACTCGCGGTGCTTCCAACGATCATGCAACAGGTCATGGATGCACCCGATGCGCTGTCTCGATACGCGGCGCTTTCTGAAGAAGTCGCAGCTGTTGCGTCGCTAATCCACGAAGCGCTGGTCGACGAACCATCCGGCCTTCACAGCGCTGATCCGACCTTTCGTGCCGGTTACTCGGCCGAACTCGATGAGGTCCGAGGTCTCGCGCAGAACGGCAAAGCCGTGATTGCGGCTATTCAGCAACGCGAATCCACGCGCACAGGGATTCCCTCACTCAAGGTGGGATTCAACAAAGTCTTCGGATACTACCTGGAAGTCACTAACACGCACAAGGACAAGGTCCCGGCCGACTACATCCGAAAGCAGACCCTTGTTAATGCCGAACGATATGTCACACCTGAGCTGAAAGAGACAGAGGAGCGTATCCTGAATGCGCAGGAACGCATCGGTGAACTCGAAGCTGAGCTGTTTCAGGACCTGAGGTCCGATGTCGCAAAACACTCAGCCGTGCTCATGAAGACGGCCGGTGATGTTGCGGTTATTGATGCGCTGTCGAGCTTCGCGGTTGTGTCTGCCGAGCCCGGTTTTGTGAAACCCGATGTCGATGAATCACGGGTGCTCGCGATTACAAACGGTCGGCATCCGGTTGTAGAGGCGTCCCTGCCGGCCGGTGAGCCGTTTATTCCAAATTCGGTGAGCCTTGATACCGAGTCTGATCAGATTCTTGTGATCACCGGGCCGAACATGGCGGGTAAGTCCGTAATCCTGCGACAGACGGGTATCATTGTCCTGCTTGCGCAAGTCGGTTGTTTTGTGCCGGCAGAATCAGCCAGGATTGGAATCGTCGACAGGATATTTACGCGCGTCGGTGCATCCGACAATCTCGCCGAGGGCGAAAGCACCTTCCTCGTTGAGATGAATGAAACAGCAAACATTCTCAACAATGCGACCAATCGTTCGCTCATTCTTCTGGACGAGGTAGGACGTGGCACAAGCACCTTCGACGGGTTGTCTATTGCGTGGTCAATAGTTGAGTATCTGCACGAACATCCAGGTGTTGCGGCCAAGACATTGTTCGCCACGCACTACCACGAACTGAACGAACTTGCTAACCGGCTGGACCGCGTCAGAAACTACCGGGTGCTTGTCCAGGAACATGGTGGTCGCGTCATTTTCCTGAGGAAACTCGTTGCGGGAGGCGCAGACCATTCGTACGGCATCGAAGTAGCCAGGATGGCCGGCTTGCCGACTGAAGTGCTGGATCGCGCACGAGAGGTGCTGGACTTTCTTGAACAGACGCCTCTGGTTGCGGGCAACCAATTGACCTCATCAGGCGACGGTGCGTCGGGTACGGTCGAGCCTATTGAGAAGGTGCCAGGGCGGCGCCAGTCGCAATCATACTCAGACAACGATGTGGTTGCCCGGCGCTTTATTGAATCGCTCGACTTGAATAGGCTTACGCCAATTGAAGCGCTCGTAAAACTGAACGAACTGAAAGACCTGATTGAAAGAAAATGATTCGTCCGTTCCTTGGCGTGTCACCGCAGTTTGACGAGTCAAACTTCATTGCGCCATCAGCCGATGTGATCGGCGACGTCACGCTCGGATCACAAAGCAGCGTTTGGTTCAACGTAACGATGCGGGGTGACGTGCATCGTATCGTAGTGGGCGCGCGAACGAGCGTTCAGGACAACAGCGTTGTGCACGTGACGCACAGCACCGCGCCGACTCACATTGGAGACGACGTGACGATCGGCCACAGCGCGATCGTACACGGTTGTACAATCCATGACCGCGTACTCGTAGGCATGGGCGCGATCATTCTTGACCATGCAGAAGTCGGTTCGGATACCATTGTTGGTGCCGGCTCACTCGTGACAGGGCGGACAAAGATCCCACCCCGAAGTATGGTTCTTGGCCGACCCGCGAAGGTCGTTCGTGAGCTGACCGATGAAGAGGTCACGTCGATCATGTACTACGCAAACAACTACGTGCGCTACTCCCGGATTTACCTCGGCCTCGAAACGCCCGACACAAATCCGTACTACGATCCCGACAGCGTCCGGAATGACCATTCCTCGGCCAAGTAGTGCTTGAGAACGTGCTCGACGGCATCCAGGGTTACGCCTGTTGATGCAACGAAGCTGTTGTCGTGAAGCACAACGATGGAGCCGGGGCGTGCCAGACGAATCACGTTGCGGGTAACGTCTGCGGCAGACAGGCCCGGGACAAAGTCACCGGGCATCACGTCCCACATGGCCATCCTGATTGGATGAGTCCGCATCCAGCGAAGGTGACATGGGCGCACATGTCCGTGAGGGGGGCGGAACCACCGAGGCTGCACGCCGCACCGCGCAAGTCGCGCAACCGACTCGTCGAGGTCGCTGCGGGCGCCCGCCGCTGAGACACGCCAAGCATCAATGTGCGCGTGTCCATGACTTGCAATTTCGTGGCCTTCGTTGAGCGCGCGTGCAATTGTCCCACACTCGGGCGATACGTTGATCGTATTGACGAAGAACGTGGCCTGTGCACCAAACGACAACAACAGGTCGAGAAGTCGTTCTGTGTGGCCCGGTGTAGGTCCGTCATCAAACGTCAAGTGAAGCCGGTGCGCACGCTTTGCCCCGTATGCGATCGCTTCGTCGTGCTGCAGTCGCGACTTGATGTCGCTGAACAGCACACCCGGTGATCGACCCGCCATGCTGAAAGCCCGTGCGCGTACGTCGGCGCGCACGCCGGACATAGGGATGTCTATGTTACCGAGGTCTGACATCTACCTATCGCTTCCAGCGCAACGGCGCCAACGTACCGATAATTGATACGAAAACGATGTACGGGGCGTGGAATACCTCCGCCAGCGGCCAGAATGGTAGCAGCCTTCTGTCAGGGTGCAGCAACCGCGCCGAGACAAAAAGCAGGCACCCGTCAGCGGCGGTCTTGAGCAGAAGTGCTATCGCCCAGGGGATCAGAATGCCCATTAGTGGCGCAACAATAAACAGAAGGAAGAAGAGAAAGATGCTTGCGCTAACAGCAACAACGCGTGGTGCCGGGTAGCGGCCACCCATCGACGCCCACCGTGCCCGTTGAAGCAGGAAGGTCAGCACGCGGTCATTGGGATCCGCGTCAACAACCGCTTCCGGATCCAGAACAAACCGCGGTGAGTGTCCCGTCAGCTCTTTTGCCACATGTACGATGGTTTCGTCTGCGCCCGCCACCAATCTGCTCGTGTTCTGCGTATTGGCGGCTCGCCATTGATCGTAGAGGGCGCGGGTATACGCGAGACTTGCGCTACTGCATATCGTCGGATGCCCGAGTGACATCGTGCCTGCGCCGACGCCGAGCAGTCCGGACAATTCGAGCGCCTGGAATCGGTGAAAGAGCGACGGTCGTTGTCCCAGGCGACACCGAACGGGTCCAGCCGCCGCTGATCCCGTCTCGGCAATGGCGTGCCGCAGTGCGCGGATCCACCCTGGGCCAACCGTGCAGTCCGCATCCGTTGTCAGTATTGTCGCTCCACGTGACGCACGGATTCCGGTGTCCAAAGCGTGTTGCTTTCCAGGCAACATGCCGTCAGTAGCAGGCGCGGTGGCGACGATGGCGATGCGCCCGGCGGCGATTTCATTGCTGAAGGTATCCCGAACGTTTGCGACCGTTGCGTCGGTTGACTGATCGTCTACGACAATGATCTCGTACGATCCATGCGGATAGTCGTTGTCGAGTAGCGCAGACACACATTGTACGATGGACTCTTGCTCGTTGCGGGCCGGTACAATGATCGAGACAAACGCCGCCGTGTCGACGGTGCGGCGTTTTTCCTCGACGTCCCCGGGCAAGACGGTCTCACTGCGACGCACAGAGCCTGATGCGGTGCGTTTTTGAGTCCATCCCGCAGTACTTCCGGCAGTGCGTCCGGCAGTACGTCCGGATGTACGTTCAGCAGTGACAAAGCCGTACACACAGGCGCCAACAAATAGCGCGTAGGCAGCGCCCAGTACCACGATCAATACTCCGATCAGATCCGAGATCATTGGCGTCTAACAAACACGTCGTTCTTGTCAGTCATGGCGCGTCTCCTTCAGGTTCGTTGATCCGCCATTCTGGAAACAGGAGAAACGGAACGCCGATCAGCGCGGGCAGCAGGAGATTCGAAGCGAAGACGAGCAACGACGCGACCAGCGCTTCGGGCCCAGGCACGCCGACGAGCGGAAATATTGCGACAGCCGCGGCTTCGCGCACGCCCAGCCCCATAAACGTTATCGGCGGCGCAATGCTACGCATCAGGAAGACTGTGGATGC
Source organism: Rhodothermia bacterium (assembly GCA_030431165.1). Classification (GTDB taxonomy): domain Bacteria; phylum Bacteroidota; class Rhodothermia; order Rhodothermales; family JABDKH01; genus JANQRN01. The sequence continues at coordinate 5,083 of JAUIJQ010000123.1, forward strand.
TGCGAGCGCCATCGGGAGCGTAACCGATTGGGCACCGCCAATGGCCACGACCGCGATGCACAACTGCGCGACAAAAACAGAATAGCGCAGAAACGACACGCTCAGCACGCGAAGCCGGATAGTACCAGGAATGCGAGCGGACACGTTGACAGCTTCGCGCAGATTCTTTAGTCGATCCCCGAGCCATTTTGCGCGCACGTTGTAGTCTCGCCCGATGAACACCGCGAGCAGAACAATCAACACAAGAACACCAACGCCCATCACCGACTTCGTCCATGCAGCAACGGTGGCGGTTGTGTCGCGGGCGAGAAAGTAGGCCGCCGGTAAGCCTATAGCGCAGACCGCGATTCCGTCGGCCACCCGCGCGAGGGCCATGGCCACGCCGGTCAGCCATCGGTCTGCCGGGCGCATGCGGATGACGCGCCCGACAAAATCGCCAACCCCTCCTGGCGAGATCGCACCGGCGGTGAAACCCGCAAGCACGGCGGGCAGTGCCTGGCCAAACGATAGCCGCAGGCCTGCGCCGTTCAGTAGCATGCGCCAGGCCGTTAACTCGAGAAACACGTTCGGCAGCATTAATCCGACACACAGAATCGACGGAATCGGCCGAAGCGATGTGAGTTGCCATCCGGCGTCCGCGCCCTTTGTGACCTGCCGCCAGAGAAGGAAAACGATTCCTACCCCGATCAGTAGACGCGCGAGACGCCACAGGGTCGACCCAATTGAATCACCGTGACCCGAAGTTGGGCTGCCCGACCGTATCTTGCGCCCAAAGAAAGCCAAGGGATCGATGAAAGTACTTGTCGTTGGAAGTGGTGGGAGAGAGCACGCATTTGCGGACTATCTGCAGCGCAGTCGGCATCATCCCCAGATCTACGTTGCACCCGGAAACGCCGGCACCGAACAGATCGCGACAAACGTTCCGATCGCTGCAGACGATATCGACGGACTGCTGAATTTCGCTAAATCTGAGGACATTGACCTGACTGTCGTTGGCCCCGAGGTGCCGTTGACACTGGGGATCGTCGACCGATTTCGAGCGAATGGAAGTGCCATTGTCGGTCCGACGAAGGCTGCGGCACAGCTTGAGGGCAGCAAAGCGTTTTCAAAATCGTTCATGAACCGGCACGGCATTCCCACAGCCGCGTATCGAACGTTCAAGTCGGGAGACTACGACCTCGCCGCCGCCTACGTAACGGAACACGGTGCGCCAATCGTGATCAAGGCAAGCGGACTTGCGGCCGGTAAGGGGGCTGTTGTGTGTTCCGACCTCAAATCCGCACTCTCGACGCTCGAGGCCATGATGCGCGACCATGCCTTTGGTGCAGCCGGTGACGAGTCGTTCATGGAGGGAGAGGAGGCGAGTATCTTCGCGCTCTGTGACGGAACCAACTACGTGTTGCTGCCCTCAGCCCAGGACCACAAGCGTGTTGGCGAAAACGATACGGGCCCGAACACCGGAGGGATGGGCGCATACGCACCCGCCCCTGTTATTGACGATTCCCTGCTGGAAGTGATCAGGCACGACATCATAGAACCAACACTGGCAGGAATGGTGGGCGAAGGTGCACCGTATACCGGCTTCTTGTATGTCGGATTGATGATTTCGGATTCGCACGGTCCTCGCGTCGTTGAGTACAATTGCCGAATGGGCGATCCGGAAACGCAGGTCGTGTTGCCGCTGGTTGAAACGGACGCCGTTGAGCTGTTTTCGGCTTGCGCGACCGGCCGACTGGCAAACACCGGGATCGCGTGCAGGGACGGAGCGGCCGCCACGGTCGTGCTCGCGTCAGAGGGCTACCCGGGGAGCTACCCCAAAGGCCGCCGCATTGATGGACTTGTTGCCGATGACGCTGCGTCTTCGATGGAAGCGGCGGGTCATGATCGTCCTGATTGGGATCGAACCTATGTATACCACGCTGGAACCCGGAGGCGAGAGGACGGCTCATACGAAACAAGTGGCGGACGCGTTTTGGCTGTGACCGCCGTTGGACGCGATCTGCAAAGTGCCCTCAGCAAAGCGTATGCGCGCGTATCATCAATCCATTTTGACGGCGCCCATTATCGACGCGATATCGGATTCAGGGGGTTGGCTCGCGCGGAGGCGTCTTCCGACGCGTAGAACATCCGGATTCGCCGGCCAGTCGTTGGATCCCGTTATGAACCGCAGATACCGTCCCGACATACCTTCAACACGTGTCCAAGGACTGGCCTTTGCAATTGCCTCGGGAGTTGCCCTAGGAGTCGCCTTCGTCGTTGCACTCGGGACATCCGGGTCGGTGGTGGCGCAGGCCGTCGTTGTAGACCTTGCTGATGGCCTCGAGGTCGGTCGGTTTGATGATGCCTCAAGACTCGCGGTGGGTGCGGGCGCCATATATGTAGTGGACGCTGGGGTGAACCGGGTTACGCAGTTCGATCTGAGGACAAACGAAGTGACCGTGATAGGCGGCGGCGTTAACCCGGATGCCGCGGCCACGCCCGTAGATGTAGACGCATCGACCGGACTTGCATTCCTCGTCGCTGATCAGTCAGGTTCCGTGCATCGCTATTCGCGGGATTCGGCATTGCTCGAAACACTGCGCGTGCTGCCCGAGCGCGAGAGCGAGCTGGTGAGCATCGCAAGCGTCGATGAGCGGACGCTGTACATGGTTTCGAGCCGTGGGAAACTTATGCGGTGGACGCGCGACCGGGGGACTGAACAGATTGCATTCGGGCGCGAGCGCATGGCACAATGGCAGACACCACAACAGCACGTGCCACAGTCAGACCAACCCGTTGTTCAGGTAGTGTCTAACGCACGGAACGTCTTTGCCCTTGCAGATAGTGGAACGTGCGTCCATGTCCTGGATGCGTTTGGTTCCGCAATGGGCAAGATCCTGTGTAACGCCGGCGAACGCATCTCGGGCCTCACAGTGTCGGGAGGCGCGTTATGGCTGATCAAGCACCAGTACGATAGCG
>JAUIJQ010000124.1 GCA_030431165.1 Rhodothermia bacterium
CATCATGCAGGAACTGATCCCTTACATCGAAGAGGAGTTTCGCGGCATCGGCGAAGGTTGGGCGCGGTTTACCTACGGCGGCTCGACGGGCGGATGGGAAGCGTTCGCGGTACAGGTATTCTATCCGGATGACTTCAACGGCGCGTTTGTGGCGTGCCCCGACCCCGTTGACTTCCGCGAGTTTGTGCAGGTCAACATCTACGAAGACGAAAACGCCTACTACTACCCGGGCGAGTTTCGCAAGGTTGAGCGACCCGCCCATCGCGACTGGCTCGGTCACATCCAGACTACCGTCAAAGACTACAACCACTACGAACTTGCGTTGGGCACAAACGGCCGTTCGGGTGACCAGTGGGATATCTGGCAGGCGGTGTATTCGCCGATGGGGCCCGACGGCTATCCGAAGCCGATCTGGGACAAGCTGACGGGCACGATCGACCACGAAGTCGCGGACTACTGGAAAGAGAACTACGACCTGAGCTACATCCTGCAGCGTGACTGGGCAACGCTCGGACCAAAGGTCGCCGGCAAGCTGCACATCTACACCGGCGACATGGACAACTACTACCTGAACAACGCAGTGTACCTGGTTGAAGAGTTCCTGGAGAGTACATCTGCGCCTCACTACTGGGGCGTGGTTGACTACGGCGATCGCGCTGAGCACTGCTGGAACGGCGACCACGAAAACGGCAACGCCATCAGCCGCCTGCGATACAACACGCGCTTTCTGCCGCGCATACTCGAACGGATGGAAGCGTCAGCACCCGCCGGCGCGGATCTGACGAGCTGGCGGTACTAGAATGCTCGGCCGGTGTCAGCGCTTCTCATAAAGCGCGATGAGCTGGTCGGATACGTTCCTCGTCAGGCGGCGTGGAAGTGCGTCAAGTACGCCGTTGAGTCCGAACATGACAGCAAGTCCGGGAAGTGACTCGCGCGCGGGCGTCGCGCCATACCACACCGAGCCGCGGCGAAAGTCTACGAGACGCATGCCGTGTTTCGCAAAAAGCTTGTCCCACTGACGGTTCGTCTTGAGAGATATGTGACCGTAGATGGGCGTGCCGTCTTCAGCGTAGCGCACCGGCTCCTGCCCGCGTCGTTCATGTTCAGCGCGGCGCTTCCGGCTGTAGTAACTGAGCTGGAAAAGATTCGGCTCGTTTGGCGTAGTGATGATCGCGTGGCCGCCCGAAGGTAGCACGCGACCGCACTCCGCGACAAACGACTCGGCGTCGGGAATGTGCTCGACGATTTCGGATGCATACACAATGTCGACAGCACCATCATTCCACGGCAGCGTCTTCGCAACGTCGTGGACTGTAAACGACACGTTGTCGACCCGGTGAAAGTCCCGGCGTGCGCGGGCAAGTTCGAGGTTGCTTCGACTGATATCGACACACTCCGCCTCAAGTCCGTCTACTGAAAGGGCGTCCAGTACGGCCCAGATGTCGAACGCATATCCGCAGCCCAGATCGACGAGGTGGTGGGCGTGCGCCATTCGTTCGCGGTTTGCCCGAACGAGGTCAACCACTTCGCGACGCTTTCTGAACCAATAGTAGTCCGAGCAGATCCGTAGCGTAAGGTTACGCTCCCGCGTCATCGGGTCGGCTGCAATGCGCGTCAGGGCATCGAGGCGACGGTCTATGTCTTCGTTGCTTTCGCTCAACACAAGCTGCCCGGGTGTGTCGTCGTCTACAGACACGAAGGTAAGACTTGCCATCAAACGTGAATGCTGCTTTCACTTACCTTTTCGACCAGAAAGACCACGTAGTCATGTTTTCTCAAATGGACCAACGGCGATTTGCGGCTGCCATAGTTGTAGTGCTGTCCTCCGTTGGGTATTCCTCTGTGTGCCTCGTTGGGTGCACCGACCTGCAGCCGGAAAGCAGTCAGCTACCCGTAACGCTTCGCCACGGCGAACCCGGCGTGCGCCCGTTCTGGAACGTTCACGCCAAGAGGTTCATTTATCCGCCTGCCTTCGACGTGGCTGACTCATCAGGCGCCGCCACGCGCTATTTTGTTTCGGCCCGCGTCGACGAGAAGGTTATTCGCACCGAGTTACCCACGCCGTGGAGTTCGCTTGCACCGATCTGGGACCAGATCCCGAACGGCTTCCTGACGCTGGATTTTTCGGGCACGACACCTGCGGGGGAAACGCTTCATCTGTCGACGGTCGAGACGATCAAGTCGCCCGGATTCGACGCGGCACCCAAGGTGACCGCGGATCGACAGGCGATGCGTGACGCCGGTATGCTGGGGCTCGAGGCCGTACTTCAATTGCCCAAGGTGCAACACTGGCTTGAGCCCGGTGGACCGGACCCTGACTACCCACTGTGGGTGCATCCGTCGAAGCTGATGGGCTTCCTTTCTCAGGGCATGTTGTTTTTGTCGCAACACGCCGACGATGTCGAGGTGGCCGATCAGGCGCGGCGGGTCGCGATTGCGGCGGCGGCGTTTCTACTTACGTTGCGCGAGCCCGAGGGCAGTCCGCTGCAGGGCTGGACACACTCCTACTGGGACGGCGTGGATCGCGGAGAGCATCCGATATACATGGACCAGATCATGGCGCAGTACCCGGCTGAGGCTGCGCTCGCGTTCCTCGACCTGTACGATGCGACAGACGACGCGCAGTGGCTGGACGCCGCCGTTGCAATCGCGGATACCTACCGCAGAACACAACGCGAAGACGGCACGTGGCCGCTGCTGATACGACGTGCTACCGGTGAGCCTATCGGAAACAAGTTGATGATCCCGGGATCGGTAATCATCTTCCTCGACCGCCTGCATCGGCAGTATGCTATCGAGACATTCGTAGAAACGCACGATGCCGCGTTTGCCTGGCTGATGACGAACCCCGTGGAGACGTTTGCGTGGGAGGCCCAGTTTGAGGATACCCGGCCGCGTGCGGTGTATCGAAACCTCGCGCACCTCGAGCCCGCGTTCATCGCCCGGCACCTGTTTCAACACTATGCCGACGACCAGGCGCTTGTCATGCTTGCGCGCGAGCTGCTCCTGTTCGCCGAAGACCAGTTTGTGATCTGGACGCACGACGATGCCGTTACACGCACGGAGTTCTTTCGCCCTGGTATGAAATGGAACGGGACAACACCAGATGGAGGCAAAGACTGGTTCCTGCCCGCAACGCTGGAGCAGTACGCCTTCTACACGCCGATTGGCCGTTCAACGGCGAACGTACTCAACGCATATTGCGCCGCGTATGATGCAACCGGCGAAGACGAATACAGGCAACGTGCCCGGGCGTTGACAAGCGGACTCATGGATGCGCAGGCCTTTCACGGTACCGGTGAGATCCCGACGCACATGAGGCGTACGCTGCCTGAAGAAAGCTGGCTCAACAATTCGGTTGAGACCGCACGAACCCTTGTTGAGGCGACGTGTCTATGAGGTTGCCCCGCCCCGCTTCAGGCGCGCTCCGACCAGGACCCCAACTATCGCGATGATCGGATTCAGCAGCATCAACCATGTCGGCTGCTGTCCGTTCTGCATGGCCTCAAACATTGGCACGTCGGATGGTCGCGGCAGCGGCGGCTCGGGGACTCCTCCGGTCAAAGCCGGCAACAGGCTGACAATGCTCATTACGAGGACGACGCCGATCAGTATCGGAACGGCTCTCGGATGGGACGAAATAAGCGCGGTGACGTAGCCACCGGCAATCGCGGCGATCACGCCGGCGAGCGTCATAAGGAAGAGCCAGAGGCCGGTGACCTCCCATATGCCGGGTTGAAACGCCCCGTCAGCGCCAATCGCTGTCCACGACACGGTCATGATGAGAAAGACTGCTACGAACATAACGACGTAGCCAGCAACTGCTGCTCCGATTGCGCGACCCATGCGTTCCTCCCGGGGCAATCCCCGTCGTTTACCGGCGGTCCAATTCCTGAAGACGATAGGTGCGCAAACGGTAAAGCGCAAGACATACATGGCTGCGCTGTAGCGCCTGTCGCTGACCGACCCGCTGACCGACCCGCTTACCGGCGCCTGCGTGATGCCGGAAACTCGGTCTCCTGGAGGTCAACGTCGAGCTCCGACACGCCAACCTGCAGCCGGGTCTGGGCATCGCGGACAGCCTGATTGTACACGGACGGAGCAATCTCCGCCAAAAAGAATGCTAGCAAGCCACCGGCCGCGAGGTTGCCGATCGGTTCGTCAAAGTGCTCTTCGGCGTACGACTTGATGGCTTCGATTGCTTCGTCGCGTGCGTCGTCAGGGAGTTCCAGTGGCATGCCGTCGGATGTTCTGTTCGCCAGGTCTGAAGCCGACAGTTTACGGAGCGTGTGTCAGCCGTGCGACCACCGACTACGCCGTGTTTGGGCGAAACATGCCCCACGACATGAGATCAGGTGACACCCGCGCTTGAGCCACGACCTCATAGCCGAAGTGGCGATACAGAGCCACGTTCTCGGGTGACTCAGTGTTTAGCGATACGCCGCTCGAGCCTGGTCGCGCAGCTGAAAACGCATGTACGTAGTCAAGCAGTGCGCGCCCAACACCGCAGCCACGTGCGGCGTTGGAGACACCTATCATGTTGAGATGAATCTGTGGCTCGTCGGTAGTGAAGGCGTCGAGTGTCTCACCAAAAACGCCATATCGAGTGCGCGCCGCTTCGCCGAGCATGCGCCACAACGCCGTTCGCAGTTGACGCAGCGCTTCGTTGTCATCGCGCTCTTCAACCCACGAAATCAGCGCAACACCCGCAACGCCGTCCTCGTTTTCTGCAAGAACCACTGGCTCATCCCGATACACGCGCGCCATACAGAAGAAGTGTACCAGTCGTGCCAGACGGGCATCTGCATCACCCCACCCGGTGCCGATGATGTACCGTATTGCAGGATAGTCAGTGAACGCTTCGCTCAATGCACGTACCCCGCGAACGAACGCGGCAGCCGTTGACTCATCAGAATCGGGCAGCACCTCATCAAGGCACCGTGGGTCAGCAATGCGGCGAAGGGTCTCGGGGCCATCCGGATTCAACCGTCTGATGATGACCGAGTCAGGCATCTTTCTTCAGGACGACAAACGTGACGTCGTCGCGCAAGACCGTGCCGTTTGCCCAGGAGTCACACACGTCGTGGAAATGCTGAAGGATCTCGTCAGCAGATAGCCGACCAACAGATGCCAGTTCTTTGCGGGCCCGATCGTATCCGATCATTTCGTTCGACCCGTTGGAAAGCTCGGGAAATCCGTCGCTCATCAGCAGGACACTGTCACCTGCGTCAAGCCGCACGGACGTTTTGCGGTACTGGCCGTTCTGCGGGCTTCCCAGTGGCAAGCCGCTAAGGGATACCTCCTCAACCTTGGCAGAGCCGGCCCGGTAAACAAGCGCCGCCGGCATACCACCACCAACGGCCTCCAGCCGGCCATCGACGATGCGTACCAGGGCAAACGCCATGAACAGCTTCTGCAGACCAAGTCGACGCACACCGTGCGCGCATCGATCCATTGCCGCCTCGATATCAGCCTCGCTGCCGACGAGGCCGAAGATGCCTTTTGTTGCGCTGACGACAGTGCCCGCTGACAATCCGTGACCGGTGGCATCACCGATGGCAACCATCAGCGTTCCGTCAGCCGCCACATGAAAGTCGTAGTAGTCGCCACCAACCTCGGTTGCCGTGCGCATACCCGCGGCGATTGCGATGCCGGGTACCCGCGGGGGGACCTGCGGAAGCAGCGAAAGCTGCACCTGCCTCGCATGCTCCAGCTCGTCGGACTTGCGGCGATTCTCCTTTTCAAGCATTCGGGCGGTTGCGCGTGCGATTACGCGGCGTCGCATGACGCGATCAACCACAAACACCCCGGCTGCGAGAATCAGGCCGTACAGCAGGTATGCCCACGTCGTGCGCCACCACGGAGGGTTGATGATCAGCTTGATTGAGGCGGGTGCATCACCCCAAACACCGTCGCTGTTCGCTGCTCGAACGTGAAACGTGTATTCACCCGGATCCAGATTGGTAAATGTCGCCGTGTTTGCCGTCGACGCGGCAACCCAGTCGTCGTTGAATCCATCGAGCTTGTAGAGGTACTGGTTTTGCGCCGGGTCCACAAAGTGCAGGGCAACAAATTCAAACGTGACCATCTTCTGCCAGTGGTCAAGCTCAATCCGGTCTGCGACCACAACCTGCTCCGCGATCGGTGATTCCGGTCCCGGCTCTACGGCTTCATTGAACAGACGCACACCGGTAATCGCGACGCGCGGCGCTACCGTGTTCGGGGCGATGTCATCCGGATAGAAGGCGTTTACGCCGGCGATCCCGCCAAAGAACATCTCGCCCGTGCGCGGACTCCGGAAATATGCGTTCGCGTTGAACTCTTCAGACTGAGCGCCATCTTCAACCCCGTAGTTGGCAAACGCGAACGTCTCGGGCACGAAGCGCGAGATACCGCGATTGGTGCTGAGCCAGAGCATACCGTCATCGTCTTCAAGGATCCCGTAGACGATGTTGTTTGCAAGGCCCTCCCTGGTGCCAAAGAAACGAAAGTCCCTTGTCGCCAGGTCGAATCGTCCGAGTCCCGAGTCGGATGTCCCAAACCATATCACCCCGGGTTCGGCCCGCGAAGGGTGCACAACGAGGAGCGCATTGTCGCGCATCCCGGTCGCGTCGGTCGGATCACTCACGAAACGCTCTATCTCCTCGCCTTGTCGGTCGAGGTGAACGAGGCCACCACCGGTGACAGCGACCCAGAACGTACCATCGTGTCCCTCAGCGATGTTGTGTACAAACCCGCCGGTCGGATTGTCGTACAGTTGAATCAACTCACCGGAATCGGGATCAATTCGATTGATCGATCGCGAAGAAAGAATCCAGAGCCTGCCGCGCGAATCCTCGAATATGTCGGTTATCCACTTCTGGCCGCCTGCGGGTTGATGCGGGTACGCACGGAAGCTGCTCCAGTCGCTGCGACGATAGTATAGCCCGGTAGCATTCGTCCCCAGCCACATCGTGCCTGCAGCGTCTTCGTGGATCGCAAAGATCCACTGCGACTCAACCCGGGGAACGCTACCTGCCTTGGTTGCCCCATTCCATGACGTGACGGTACCGGTTGCTCGATCCACAACGTTCAGTCCGCCCGGGTTTGTACCCAGCCACAAGCGCCCACGCCGATCCTCAAACACCGACCACACTTCGTTCCCCGTGAGCCTGAGCTTGCTGCCGGGTTGGCTGGATATGGTTGCGAACTTCGTCGCGTTGACATCCAGCTTGTTGACGCCGCCCGACCAGGTCCCGATCCACATAACGCCGGATGCATCGGTCTGGATTGAGCTCAGTCGATCCGTTGATATGGTAGAGGGGTCCTCGGGGTCGTGTGTGTAACGCTCAAATTCGCCGAGCCCCGAATCAAAGCGAAATAGGCCGGCGGTCGCCGTCGTCAACCAGTACACGCCAGGTGTTTCCGGATCCGGCTCGATGTCGGTGAATACGGGCTCGCCGCCCAGGGACCGCGGCGGCGTATAGCGTGCCAGCTCACCCCTCGTCTTGTCCAGGTGCACAAGCCCGTCCATGGTGGCCACCCAGATCTTACCCGGATTCAGGACGTCGTCGGCAAAAGCGGACACCAGGTTTGTCCGCAACGTCATCGGCGGCGGGTTCCCAAAAGCCATGTTGGTCAAACCGGCCGGCGAATAATCCGGATCAAACATGAACCGCTCAAATGAGCGGTCTTTGCGATTCAGTCTGTTGACGCCATTCACCGTTCCAACCCAAATTTCGCCATCAGCCGTCTCGTGAATCCCCGTGACGATGGAGCTCGTCAACGAAGAGTCATCTTCTGGATCATGTGTATAGAGCTCTTCAGAACGCTGGTCGGGATCAAAGCGCGCGAACCCAATGCCGGAGCCAAGCCAAACCTCGCCGTCTCTATCCTCGAGCATGGCGGTTAGCGCATAGCACGACACGCACGGCCAGAAGCCGGTGGAGTCGGGCTTCTTCGCGTCATCGGTTTTTGGCCGCTGCGCCTTCATCGTCTCAAACGATTCCGTGGCGGGATCGTACCGCTGCAGGCCGGCGGCCGTC
>JAUIJQ010000125.1 GCA_030431165.1 Rhodothermia bacterium
GGCGCTGACACTTTTGTGATCAAGGCGCACCAGCCGTAAGAGCCACGACATTTCCTGAAAAGGGCCGGTCCGTTCGTCGGATCGGCCCTTTTTTGTTTTGTCCGGGCCCACTTACGCATTCACACCGGCTTCGTAACAAAACGAAACGGCCGGGCGTACCACTGTGCTAACTCGCGACTTCTCCCAGTTTACAGGAACTATGCTTAAGAGAATCAGCCTCTTGACAGGTGCGTTTGCGCTTGTATTTACGCTCAGCGCCAACGGCCAGGAGTATACCGATGCCCGCGCACTCGTTGAGGCGGCTTTCGAGAAAGCCGGCGGTGCAAAGTGGGAATCCGTCGAATCGATGGTCATGTCCAGCTCGATGTCGATCGATTCGCCGCAGGGTGAAATGATGGGGACCGCAAAACTCACGTTTGTGTATCCCGGCTACCTGCACGCCCGCATATTGCTCGATGTCGATGATGGCAGCGGCATGCCGATGGGCCCGATCACTCAGGTGATGACGCCTGACACCGGCTACGTGCAAACCGACCAGGGCACGCAGTCAATGCCCGGTGGCAACGGTCCCAAGGCTGCGAGTGACGAGATGTACATGCTGCGCGACGGCGGCCCTGAACTCGCGCTCGAAATCGCTGAGCTCGACGGTGCCCAGGTCTACAAGGTCACGGCAACAAGCGACGACGAAACGTCCATGCACTACTACGCCATGGGCTCACTCGTCAAGCTGGCCAAAGAGGTGCAGACCCCGGGCGGATCAACCTGGATCCACTATGACGACTACCGCGATCTCGACGGCCTGATGGTTGCGCACAAAATGACGCAGGACATGGCCGGCGGCATGAAGCAGATCCTCACGATGAAGTCGATCGAGGTAAACTCGGGCGTCGACAAGGACAAGCTCTTCGGCGCAAAAGACCAGTAGACCAACACGTCAGTGTCGCGTCTCGTAAGACGCCACATCCGATTCGATACAAAGCGGACGCCGATTCATTCGGCGTCCGCTTTTTTGTGTTACCCCGATGTTGAGCGCCTGAGAATCGCCGCCGCGTCCTTCACCGACCGCGCATAGTACTTCGCGCGCGTCTCGGCCAGTTCGAGTCCGGTGATCACCGGGACGCCGGCCTCCTTCCCGGCGCGGTACGCGTGGTAAAGACAGACGGCGGCGGCAACAGAGATGTTGAAGCTCTCAACGAAACCGGGCGTCTCAACGCGGACAAGTCCGTCAGCGAGCTGACCCATCCTGTCGCTGATGCCATCGCGCTCGTTGCCAAAAACGAGTGCGATCGGTTGCGCAAAATCTACCTGCTCAAACGATTCGGCATCGTCCGAGAGCGACGTGGCCAGCACCCGATAGCCTGCCCGTTTCAGTGCAGCAACAGCCTCATCTGCAGATGACCACTGGTACACATCGAGCCACTTGTGCGCTCCTTGCGTGGTGCGCGAAGACTGTTTGTAGATCGCGTCACTACCGATGACGTGAAACTGATGGAAGCCGAACGCCTCTGCCGTGCGCATGACGGCACTGACATTGCCCAGATTGGCAATGCCTTCCACGACGGTCGCGACAGATGTTGTTCGATGTGCCAACACCGTCTCAATGCGTTCCCTGCGCTCGTCGGTCAGAAAATCCGACAGTACGGATGACACGTAGCCGGCGTCGTAGCGATCGCCGTCAATCGTTACCTGCCCGGTTGGCCTCAGCGAAGTGTCGCCTTCTCCACTGCTGAAACCCAGTAATTCAGACATACCCGAACGTACGTCGCGCGATGGTACGTCCTCCCCTTCTGTCATCATGACTCTTTGTTGACTCATCGTTGGTGCCAGAGTATACTCATCAACAAAGATGCACCGCATCATCGCGCATTTCAGGTGGGCCGATCTGGTCCGTTGCGCGTTCTGATCCCTGAACGGGACGCCTCTTTCCCGCCGACCACCCGACCAGCAGTACACGCAGGACTCACAGTACAGGCAGCAAAACATGAAACGACGCTCATTTGTAAAGAAGACAACGGCCGGCGTAGTCGGCGCTGGTATTGTGGCCGGATGCGGATCAGACTCAGGTGACGCAGGTTCGGGCGGTGGATCCAGCAATCCCCGGGTGACCTGGCGCCTCGCCTCAAGCTTCAGTCGGTCCCTGGATACGATCTACGGCGCGGCAGAGGTACTCGCTGAGCGCGTCAGCGCAATGACGGGAGGTCGCTTCACGATCCGCTGCTACCCGGGTGGTGAACTCGTCCCGGCGCTGGAGGTGCTCGGTGCCACGCAGAGCCGGACCGTCCACATGGGTCACACCGCGAGCTACTACTACGTCGGGAAGAACCCCGCGCTCGCCTTTGATACCGGCGTACCGTTCGGATTGACCGCACGCCAGCAGAACGCGTGGTTCTATCATGGCGGGGGGCTCGAGCTGATGCGCAGCGTCTTTGCCGACTTCAACATCCTCAACTTCCCCGGCGGCAACACGGGCACCCAGATGGGCGGATGGTTCCGCCGCCCGGTCGAGACCGCTGCTGATCTGCGTGGCCTCAAGATGCGGATACCCGCTGTCGGCGGTCAGGTGATGGCACGACTGGGCGTAAACGTGCAGCTCATATCAGGTGGCGAGATCTACTCGGCACTGGAGCGCGGGGCCATAGACGCAACGGAATGGGTTGGCCCGTACGACGACGAGAAGCTCGGATTGAACAAGATTGCAAACCACTACTACTACCCGGGCTGGTGGGAGCCATCCGCGAACCTTTCGTTCTACGTCAACATCGACGCATGGAACGAGCTCCCCGAGAACTACCGCGAGATTCTGGCCTCAGCCACAGCCGAAGCAAACGTCAAGATGCTGGCTGCGTACGACGCGAAGAACCCCGCTGCCCTGCAGCGACTGATTGACGGCGGTACCGACGTGAGACCTTTCTCGGCCGAAATTCTTGCCGCTGCCAAGCGCGAAACCGACGCCTACCTCGACGAGAACGCGGCGAGCGATGCGAAGTACGCCGAAATTCTGAATGCCTACCGCGCTTTCGGCGACGCGTCGCGCAGATGGTTCGCGACAGCCGAACGCGCCTACACCGAGTATACCCGCCCGTGAATCTGTGCGTCTTCTGCGCTTCCAGTCAGCTTGCGGATGATCGATACCACGCCGTCGCGCGTGATGTCGGCGAATGGCTTGGCAGTGAGGGGCATACGCTTGTGTACGGCGGTGGAAACGTCGGCCTCATGGGCACGCTGGCAAAGACGGTACACGCCGCTGAGGGGACCGTCGTCGGCTTCATACCAGCACGCCTTCAGGCTATCGAAGGTCGCGCGTATGACGTCGCTGATGAGCTACATGTGACAGACACCATGGCACAGCGGAAACACGGTATGTATGAGCGTGCTGACGCGTTCCTGGTGCTGCCCGGCGGTGTTGGCACACTGGAGGAATTTTTCGAGGTGTTGACGCTGAAGAAACTCGGCTATCACAACAAGCCGATCGTGGTGCTGAACGCGTTCGGAATCTTCGACCCGCTCCAAGCACTGCTTCGTCATGTCGATGCACAGAAGTTCTCGCCGGGCATCTCCGCAGATGGAACCGTAACGTTCGTTGAATCATCGGCCGAAGCAATCGACAAGCTTCGTGATTCAGACACCACGCATGCCTGACGAATCATCGCACGAGATTCGTCACGAAGCACTGCTGGTCTCACGGACCGCACGATACAGCGTGCTCGGAGCACCCGATCAATGCACCGCCCTCTGGACATGCATCCACGGATACGGCCAGCTCGCGGATTCATTTCTGACAGACATGTCGTCTATCGCGACCGGCCGCCGCGCCCTTGTCGCACCCGAGGCGCTTTCGCGATTTTATCTATCCGGCTCGCGCGGCACGGTCGGTGCATCGTGGATGACAACCCGGGAACGCCACTCCGAGATAAACGACTACGTGGGTTACCTCGACGCACTACGCGACACATTCTGCAGCGGCCGATCCACTGATCCCGCGCCGGGGCACATCGCGTTTGGCTTCTCGCAGGGAGCCGCCACGCTCACGAGATGGCTCGCACGAACGGTGAAACAAACAGATGCCGTCGTCTTGTGGGGCGGCCGGGTTGCCCACGACATCGATGAAGCCGGATTCGAGCGCTTGCGGGCAATCAAGCATCGATACCTGGTGTTCGGCGACAACGACCGATACGCCGACGAAGCCCGGATCAACCACGAGGTCGAACGGCTGAATGAGCGCTCACTTCCTTTCAGACTTGTGCGCTTCGAAGGCGGACACGCCATCCTGCCCGACGTACTGTCGACCCTGGCCGAACAGGTCGAGTCAGACTTGAACCTGTAGCCACACTTACCTGGCTGCAGCTTCTATCCGGTGGCCCAGGTAACGAGTCCGGGGAAAATGATGATAGCCAGCAGCCCGATGAGCTGGATGATGATGAATGGTATCACCCCGCGATAGATCTGCGGCGTCGTCAGTTCAGGCGGCGCGACACCGCGAAGATAGAACAGGGCAAACCCGAACGGCGGTGTCATAAACGAGGTCTGCAGGTTCATTCCGATCATCACGCCGAACCAGACGAGATCAACACCAAGCAGCGCCGCGGCTGGTGCGAGTAGGGGGACAATGATGAAGGCAATCTCGAAGAAGTCGATAAAGAAGCCCAGGATGAAGACGGCCAGGTTTGCGACGATGATCAGGCCGATTACGCCGCCGGGGAGGTTCGTGAGAATGTTCTCGATCCAGAGATCCCCGTTGAGTCCGCGAAACACCAGCGCAAACGCTGTCGAGCCGATCAGCAGAAGCATTACCATCGCGGTGAGTTTCGCGGTGGCGTCCATCGTCTCGGTGAGCGCTTTGAACGTCAACCGCCTCCCGGCAGCGGCAAGAACCATCGCGCCGACTGCGCCGAGGGCACCGGCTTCCGTTGGCGTTGCGACGCCGAGCAGGATGGATCCGAGCACAACAACGATGAGCAGCAGCGGCGGCATCATGACAAGCAGCACGCGCCGAATCAGCTCGGCGAGTTCGATCTCTCTTTCGTGCGCCGGAAGCGCCGGTGCAGCAGACGGCTTGAAGATCGCGACGCCACCTGCATACGCGGCATAGAGCACGGCGAGCATGACACCGGGCACAAGCGCGCCGATGAAAAGGTCGCCAACTGAGACACCGAGCTGATCAGCGAGCACAACAAGGACAACGCTCGGCGGGATTATCTGGCCAAGTGTCCCCGATGCCGTTATGACGCCGGCTGAAAGCTCGTTGGAGTAACCGTAGCGCATCATAACCGGCAGCGAAATCATGCCCATGGCCACAACTGATGCCCCCACGACGCCGGTTGCCGCGGCCAGTAGCGCGCCAACAAACACGACCGCAAGTGCGAGCCCGCCGCGAACAGGTCCAAAGAGCATCCCGATCGTCTTGAGCAGGTCCTCTGCGAGCCTCGATTTCTCCAGCATCGTGCCCATGAAGATGAAGAAGGGCACCGCAAGCAGCACGTAGTTCGACATGATCCCGAAGATCCGATCGGGAAGAGCCACCATGAGGTGCCAGTCCAGCATCCCGGCTTCGATGCCGATCAGGGCAAAGACGAGCGCCGTTCCACCAAGGGCAAACGCGACGGGGTATCCGGAAAAGATCAGGACAAGCGCAGCCACGAACATGAGTGGCCCCAGGATGTCACCATTCATATCGACGCCCCCTCTGGCTGATCGGTGCTGCCGTGATCGGCCCGACCCTGATCAGCGCCGCCCTGATCAGCGCTACCCTCTGCCGACCTACGAAGCACGCGTACAGAGCGCGTCAACATGACAACTCCCTGCAGTAGCAGGGCCAGAAACGCGATCGGAATGATCGTCTTGATCGGATACCTCGGCAATCCGCCCGGATCGGGCGACATCTCCATGACCGCCCACGAATTCTTGATAGTCGGATAGGAGACGACGATGATCAATACGCAAAACGGAATGAGAAACAGGACGGTACCAAGAAGGTCAATCCAGGCTTTGCCCTTCGGTCCAAGGCGATCAAAGACGACGTCGACCCGTACGTGTGCCTCCTCGCGGAGTGCGTAGGCCGCACCGAACAGGAATACCACGGCGAAGAGGTACCACTGCAGTTCGATATACGTGTTGGAGCTCAGTCCCCATCCGGTAAATCGGTCGAGATACCGCACCACGGCGTTAAAGGCGCCAATGAGCACCATTGCGAGCGTCAGCCAGCGCGCAAGCCAGCCGGTGCCGCCCGACATACGTTCGATTATTGCCTCAATTCGGGTCATCCGACGAAAATAGATGCAGCGCCGCGTAGTTGCTACGTGCGATCCGCATTGTAGACGCGCGGCGTCTGTTCGGGAGCAACGGTACGGGAGCATCGGTACGGCAGCGCCGGTACGGCAGCGTCTAAACCGGAGCGCCAAACATCCGATACCTGACGTGGACAACCTTCAGTACACCGTCCCAGATTGACCCGAATGACAACCGATTACACACCAACGGCGGCAAAGGGCCTCCGCGTGATTCTGCGCGCCTGCCTTTTCGTCCTCAGTGCCGGATTGGTAACAACCGCCAGCGCCCAGAACGGGTGGAGCGAGTTGGAGTATGGAAGCGACGTACCGGCCACGCTGAACGCGGCCCTCGACCTTACCGAAGTAGACTTTTCGTCGATCAGTGGATCGCTATCGTTTAGCGGAGACGTCGACATGTACCGAATCTGGATTGGACAGCCCGAGCAGTTCTCGGTCACAACAGCGATCAATTCGGGTACGCACACCGACACACGGGTATTCCTGTTCAGGGAAGATGGATCGGGCATTGCATACAACGACGATATCCCCGGAGACTCGCTCGGACACTCCGGCCTCGTTCCCGACTCGCTGGGACTGACAGAAACCGGCGTCTACTACCTCGCAATTACGATGTACGAAATGATCGCGCTCGACGCCGACAGCGCGGAGATATTCGAAGACCCGAGAGACTACGGGCCGAAGTGGAACCGAACCAACCACGCCGTAACCGACAACCCCCTCGCATACTGGCATCTCAGGGGTGACGGCGGATTACCCGAAGGTACCTACCGGATGACGCTGACGGGCAACGCCGTGTACGTTGGTACCGAGTCGTTCTTCGCTAATGGCGCAGACCTCTCCGACGCGTATCCGAACCCGTTTCGATCGAGCACGCAGATTGACTTCTCGACAGATCAACCACAACACGTGGAGGCTGCGGTGTTTGACCTGCTCGGTCGCCGCGTGATGACCGTGTTTAACGGCCTGGCATCGGGAAGAACGACCCTGCGCATCGGGGCGTCAGAACACGCGCTTGCTCCGGGTACGTATTTCGTTCGCGTGAGAAGCGAATCGGGGATGGCAACCAGACTCATCACCGCCCTGGACTAGGACCGTTGCAGGCGGACCGCGTAGCAATAGTCGATCCGCGGAGGGTCGTTAGTCCTTTTCTGCCGCGTCGTCGTCCTTCCCGGCGTACCGCGCCGCGCGCTTTTCGACGCCTTCGTCTTCGTCGCGCGACCGCCAGTATTCGAGACGTTCGCGAATCCGAATCTCGTAGCCAACTTCAGACGGCATGTAGAAGTACGTGCCCTGCATTTCGTTCGGCAGATACTGCTGCGCTACGTAGTGGTTGTGATAGGCGTGCGGGTACAAGTAGCCTTCCCCATGCCCAAGGCCTTTTGCATCGCGGTTTGCGTCTTTCAGGTGGTTTGGGACATCACGCGTGGCTTCTTCGCGAACGTGACTGAGGGCGTCGAAGTACGACAGCGTTGTGTTCGACTTCGGCGCGCAGGCCAGGTACAGGCAGCACTCTGCCAGGTGAAACTGCCCTTCGGGTAATCCGACATAGTCGAACGCGGATGCGGCAGCGGTTGCCACCTGAAGGGCTCTCGGATCAGCCAGCCCAACGTCCTCGGCGGCGAATATCAGCATACGGCGAAAGATGAAGCGGGGGTCTTCACCGGCGTACACCATGCG
>JAUIJQ010000126.1 GCA_030431165.1 Rhodothermia bacterium
CGGCGGTCAGTGTCATAAGAATACTGAACATGTTTTGCGCGAGGACATCGTCACGCTGACCGTCTCGCGGTTGTCGACGGATGTAGACCCGTAGTCCGACGAAACACAGGAACATGGCGGTGGTAATCACGAAGAATACCAGTGCAATCAGACCGGACCCCATCTGACAGTATTCCATTAGACCGCGCGCCGGCTGCTAGTTGACAAGGTCTTTAAGGAACGACCAATTCTCCGCGGGATAGCTCATTGACGCGGCCGGCGCTTCGATCAAGGTGAACGTTTCCCGGGAAAGCGGAACGTTCTCCTCGAATAGTTGAACGGACAGTACTTCGAACGCAACCCTAGGCTCCCGATGACTGACCAGGGACTCTACCGTTTCTACGGTACCTGCTGACAAGTAAGGACTAGTCTCCCGTAGTAATTCGTTTATCAGGCACTCTGGGTCAGCGAGATGGGACATGTGATTGCGGCTTGGAGACAGGCGCACTCTTGCATCTTAATCAGGCAGCAGTTTTGATACGCGCACTCTGGAGGATTATTCGGTTCGCTCGTCAGTCGCGGAATACGAGGTCGGGATATGCTGCGACTTCGGGCGAGCGTGCTTTCCGAATTAACGACACAGCCGCTCGTGTCAAACCCCCTTCGGGTGTTCGTCTCCTGCCTCGCACTGCGCACTCGGGAGCGTTATTCGCTCGAGGACTCACTCATCAGTCGCGGGATTGGCGGGCCAGCAGAAAGGCAGACGCGCCAGCCGCTCGTGTCAAACCCCCTTCGGGTGCTCGTCTCCTACCTCGCGCTGCGCACTCGGGAGGATTCGAACCCCCGACCCTCTGATCCGAAGTCAGATGCTCTATCCAGCTGAGCTACGAGTGCAGACTGCCAAGATACAACCTTCCCGCCTTCCGCCCACCCATTCGCCGAACCTTCGACTTTCCGCTGTTCACCAGCGAACAACGCTGTCCCCCGACGTACACCCGGCACCCGCTTGAATCGCCTGTACGCCCTCAGTTACACTTACAGCCCGACGGCACCCTGTTTGCAAAGGCATTAGTAGGTCCTCCCCATTCCCGTTGGCCGCCATGCTGCTCTCCTACATCCGCGTTGCGCTTCGCCACCTGAGTCGCCGAAAAGTGTACGCGGCCATCAACGTCGTCGGACTCGCCGTGGGCATGGCCTGCTGCCTGCTGATCGCGCTCTTCGTTCAGCGCGAATACAGCTTCGACGACCACCACGCAAATGCTGACCGCATCGTACGCGTGGCGCTCGACGCACAGATCGGAGAAACGCACGTCCGGTCCGCCCTCTCCGCACTGCCCCTCGCCTCGGCAATGGAATCCGAATTCCCGGAAGTTGAGACCGCAACCCGCCTGTGGCGCGACCGATCAGGCGAGATGACCGTGTTTTCTTCCGACCACGAGTACCTCGAACCTGGGGTCGCATTTGCCGACGCCAACTTCTTCTCCGTCTTCTCCCACCACTTCGTTGCCGGCAACCCGGAAACAGCGCTCGCTGAACCCAACAGCATCGTGCTCACGGCATCGATGGCGAACAAGTACTTCGGAGACACAAACCCGATCGGAGAAACGCTCGAATTGCGTGAACCATCTGACCGGGATCTCTTCACGTACACAGTCACGGGCGTCATCGAGGATACACCCGCCTCGTCGCACCTTGACTTTGACTTCCTCGCGTCGTTTGTCACACAACGCCAGAGTCGGTCGGATTCCTGGCTCGGGTTCGGCGTGTTCACGTACGCATTGCTGGACCCGGGTGCATCGACGACTACCGTTGAGAACAAGCTGGCGACGCTGTTTGAACAACACGCTGCACCCCGTGCCATCGAGGGGTTCGGTATGTCGTACGACGACTTCATTGCGAGCGGCCAGGGCTACCAGTACTTCCTCCAGCCCCTCACCGACATCCACCTCCACTCCAGCCTCGAAGATGAGTGGCGCCCCAATGGCAATGCGATGCTTGTGAATGCGTTCTCGGCCGTTGCACTGCTCATTCTCCTGATCGCATGTATCAACTTCACGAACCTTGCAACAGCCCGGTCATCCGAACGAGCGCGGGAGGTAGGCGTGCGCAAGGTCCTCGGCGCTGAACGTCGTCGACTCGTGACCCAGTTTCTGGTCGAGTCGGTGCTGCTCGCGGTGACTGCGCTGATCGTCGCCCTCGTTATTACAACCTCTGCCCTACCGGCGTTCAGCAACCTCGCCGGAGAGGCTTTTGAACTCACAGCCACTGCGGCACCGCTGATCGTTGGGCTGCTGATTTTTGCTCTGCTGGTCGGAGTCCTCGCCGGATCTTACCCCGCGTTCTACCTTTCGCGTTTTTCTCCTGCTGCCGTCCTCAAGTCGAATGGCGTTCGGCCCGGGCGCACGGCAGCACTGCGCAACGGACTCGTCGTCTTTCAATTCGCCGTTTCTATTGTCCTTATCGCCGGAACAGCCACGATCTATCGGCAAATGGATTTCCTCGCGTCGCGAAGCCTTGGATTTGATCGGGAGCAGGTTGTTGTCCTCGACGGCGCCGAGGTAATGGGGCGCAACGCGGAGGCATTCCGTGAATCAATCCGCGGAATCGCTGGGATCGAGTCCGTCACGAATGCCGAGAAAGTCCCCGGCCGACCGTTTGACGCCTCACGTTTCCACATGGAAGGCCAACCCGAAGCGTCATCTACTTCGCTCGACTTCACGTACGCAAGTTTCGACTTCATCGAAACGATGGGCATGGAACTCGTCGCAGGCCGGTCCCTTGATCGTGGCCGTCCCGAAGACTCGCTCGCCGTAATACTGTCTGAAACGGCGGTTCGCCACCTCGGACTCGAAAACCCGGTCGGACAACGACTCGTGTGGCCGGGCGAATCTACGTATACGATCGTCGGCGTGGTTCGGGACTTCCACATCGCGTCGCTGCACCACACAATCCGACCCGTCGCACTGCTCGGGCCGGATCCGCGCAACACCAACCGGCCAAACCTTCTCGTCGCGGCGCGCCTGAATTCGTCCGACGCCCGCGGCGCTCTGGCCAGCATTGAGTCCGCTTGGACGCGCTTCGCCCCCCGACAACCGTTCAGCTATGCCTTCCTCGATCAGGAGTTCGAAGCGATGTACCGGGCTGACCAAGCGACCGGCAGGCTCATAGCAACCTTCGCCGGACTCGCACTCCTCATCGCCTGTATCGGGCTCTTCGGACTCGCCGCGTTTACTGCCGAACGCCGCACCAAAGAGGTTGGAATTCGAAAGGTGCTAGGTGCCACCGCGCCCCAGCTTGTGGCGTTGCTGTCTCGCGACTTCGTAAAGCTCATCGGCATCAGCTTCGTCGTCGCAGCACCACTGGCGTACCTCGTCAGCGAACTGTGGCTCCAGGGCTTTGCCTATCGCGCAGGCGTTGGCGTCGCTCCCTACCTCATCGGCGGCGTACTGACACTCGTCATCGCGATGCTGACGGTTAGCGTACATGCGGCCCGCGCCGCCCTCGCCAATCCGGTCTCAAGCCTCCGGTACGAATAACGCCGCAGGGATAGAAGTCCCTCTCAAGTTGCGCCCACCGTCCAATACTACTGCTCCGACCCAACGACGGGGACACCACCACCCAAAGAACCCGGCATTATTTCTTCGGCAACGCAAACTGCGGTGACAGCACAGCGGTCGCGCCGAAGAAATTCAGCCGGTCGTTTCTTTGCGATACTTTCTTTGCGATCAAAGAATGTATCAAGTATCAGTTATTGATCTGTAACTGCCGGCCCGGCTGAATAATCCGACCACCACCTGTCCCCTGCTCAAGAACAATCACGTCTTTGTCCGCCGCGACGCTGCCAAGTCCCGAGCATGGAGCTAACAACTCATCCGTAATCGCGTTTGGGATGCCGGGAATCTTCTGCAGCAACGCCGGCACAAGCACAAACGTCTGCTGCGGCTCCCAACGAAATCGGCCCACATCGCTCGACGCAATCTCCCGGCCGGTCTCGGGATCAATGGCGATCACACGCCACGCGTAATCGCCTTCCTGAAAACGCCGGGCGCTTGCGGGGTATTGCAGCGTCGTCCCCGGCACCTCTCCCTCAAACCACGCCGGATTTGTCCTCGCCGCCGCGACGAACGACTGCCGACCAAACTGGCTCGTAATGACGACGCGCGATCGGTACTGGGCGCGACCCGGGAACGCACCCGTCGCCGGCGTCCAAACAAACGTTGGCAGAGACGACGTGATTGTCTCACCCTCCGCCGGACTGATCAGGATCGGCGGATTCAACACATTCACCTCGTGCGTGATGCACGTCTCCCCGAGCAGGCCACCCGAAGCGGATTCAATCGCACGTACGCAGATCTCGTAGTTACCCGCCGGCGCTCCGCCTGTGCGGACTAGCGCACGCTCGTACTTCGATTGACCATAGCCAATGTCTACTGGCTCAACTTGTTGCCCGGTTAACATCGTGAGGCCCGGCCGCAATGTGATGATTGCGCTTTCACCCTCAACGACGAGTCCGTCGCGCTCTTCGGTAATCTCGCCCTCGAATAGGACAGTCAACGGCGTCCGCCCGGGGTTGACAACCTGCAGCCGCCACAGGTCGGCAACCTGAAGCTGATTCAGCGGGGGCGGCGCGATGGTAATCTGTACACCGATCTGCGCCGATGCCGGCGCAGCAACGCCCAGCACAAGCAGCGCCGCCAGGAAGAATCCGATCAGCAACTGTCGTTTCATCTTGCTACCTGTCTACTCACAATCTCCAATCCGAACTCCCGACCCGGAGATACTTCTAAACCCATTGAGGTGGCCGCAGGCCACCGTAACCAGAGCGGGCACAGCCCGCGGAACTCTTCAGGCGACGAAGTCGCCGTAACTACAAGCGGGCACAGCCCGCGCAACTAACTCTCACCACCTCCGCAGAACCGACGCCGTCAGCGTCGCCTGGTTGAAACTGTTTCCATCAAACACCTCATCTGTGTATCGGCTCGTCTCAACGCGCGCGTAGACCGTCCCCAGCGGACCCGCGTCCGCGCTCACCATGCCGTACACGCCGCGCTCGTTGCTGCGATCCGACTCTGAAAACATGTTTACGCCGACCGTTGTAACCACGCCTCGCAACGGCTCCACGGTTACACCAACATCAAACACGTTGCTGTTCACCGGATTGGCAACGTCACGCTGCCTGAACAGGCTCGCAACACCGGTGACAGTAATGCGCGACACCGTGACACTCTGCGTTACGCCAAATACCGTCGTGGCAAAGTTGAGCCCGAACCCATCCGACGTTGTCTTCTGATTGGACACGTTCACGTTTGTGATGCCGCTCGCGGATCCGCCGAGCTTGTATCGGTGTCCGGCCGTCAGTGTCAGATAGCTGCTGTTGAACTCGCTGATGAAGCTGCCCGCCTGGGAGCCACTCAGCGCATCTGACGCATCGATCTTCTGCGACGTCGGAATAAACTGCACGGTGGCGTACGGCTTGCCGCGGAGGCGCACGCTCATGCGCGTGTTGATCACGCGCGACGTCGTCGTGTAAAGTTGAAAACCGCTGAGGTTGTTCTTCTCCTGCCGCAGACTTGCCGCGACTGCAACCTGTCTGCGCGCAAGTTGCTTCTCGAATCCGGCGCCGAACCTGCGGAGGTCATTGCGTAACAGCGGATTCCCGAGCGTCGCAAATCCGGCACCAATCTGCTCGTACGAACCGTTTAGCTTGAGCCCCTGCTGGCGCAGCCGGATGTCAACCTCACCCCGACCGGCGTAGTCGGCCGAACTGGTACTGTTCACCGTTACGGCGTTCTTCAGGAACTGCGGACCCGGAATCTCATCAGCCAGCTCCGCGCCCTGTCGATCTCGCGTGTACACGCCCGCAGCCACTTCGCCGTGGATGTTGAACCGACGCTGGGCGTCGGACCACCGCGTCGAGATCCCCGCGATGACATTCTCCTCGGGACGACGCGGAGCGCCGAACAGCAACGAGTCAGCGGATTTCTCATCCGCGAAGTAGGTGCCCGAAATGAGAAAGTGGCGCCCGTCGGGCCGACCTACGCCAACACGGCCTGCGTACAGCGTGCGGTCATACGAAAGACTGTCGATGCCGGGTACAAAGCGATTGTTGAACGGCTCGGGGTCGCGGACCCGCCCAACCGCCGCGCCGATCAAGACGTGGCCGGGGGCGAAGTCAACGTTGAAGCCGTTGACCGCAACACCGTTGAGCGTGTACGGCGAGTAAGTCGGATATGTCGTACCAAATCCAAGCGCGGGGAAGCGCATCGCGAGACGTTCCTGCGCGGTGACGAGCCCCATCTCCTGGAGCTGCGACAGACTGGGGGGCGCATTCTCCAGGTCTTCGCGCAGATCCTGAAGCTGGGCAAGTCGCTCCTCAGCGTTCTGCTGCAAGTCGCCGGCATTCGCCGCGGCATCCTGCGCCTGTCCGGCGATCTGCCCCGCCCGCGTGTCGCCAACCGCACCGGCAGCCTGGGACGCAAGCGACGATACCTCGCTGCTGATCCGCTGGCGGATGATCTGCTCCAGCTCGTTGGTGCCAAGGTTGAGACTGAACGAAAAGCCGTTGATGCTTCGACCAAGCGTGCCGTCTTCGGTGGTGTACATCGCGTTGAACGCCAGCGGTACACCCTTCACAAACAGCGTCGGCGCCAGCTCCCACCGAAAGCGCGTCTCGGGGATCTGCGTTCCAAAACGCGACTGGTTGGTTGTCTCGAAGTAGGCGCGCATAAAGCCATTGATGCGCACCGACTCACCAAGCGCGACGCCGCTGTGCTGCGCCGCGGCGTCACGCGGCGATAACGCCGGAAGTGTACATGCAGTCAGGATCAGACCGATGAGAACGCGACGATATATCCATGACGCCGTCAACTGGGCCGCGCAAATTCAATGGCATCTGCGTAGACGATGCGCTCGGGATTGTCGCGACTCGGCTGCGTCACAAACTCGTACTCACGCACAACGGCGCGGTACCGCGTCGGGGTTGCCTCCTGCGGAATCTCGAACGCCTTCATCCAGATCATCCGGTTCTGCATTTCCTGCAAGGGCTGCATCGTGACATCCGTCATCTCCTCGGATACCGGTTCCCATCCGCCCGCCGCGAGCTGCGGGCGCTTCTCGATCGTGACAACCATCCGCCGCGACGTGTTGACGCGCGTCTGCGGCGTTGGCGCAACAGCAAGCCGGTTAAACGCGGGCTGCGGACCAACCTTGTTCAACCCGTACACGCCCGACACCATGATTTTTGTCTCCGTACCCGAGAACGTGACGGCGGCGACGCGGTCGGGCACGGGCTGAATGAAGTCACTCAACACAATGCGCGACAGGTGCGCATTCTGTATCGACTGCGGCTGGAAACGCGCAAGGGCAAGCCGCATAAACGGGAAGTACGCATCACCCATATTCACGGTGATGTCGCTGTACCACAGCTTGCGCTCGGGGTCGAAGTGCACCTCGTGTCCGGCCACCGAAACGAGCATGCCTGAAGCCTCGGCAAGCGTAAGCTGGTGCCTGATGGAGGCGGCATCCGGAAACATCGACGTCACGACGTCGCCGGTCGGCGGCTGTGACAGCCAGATCGGGTCCATCCCCCACTGCGTCGTGTACAGGTCGGATGGATGGGCCGATGCGCCAGAGCCAAACATTGTCACGAGGTTCGACACGTTGAACCGGTTTCCGCCGCTGACCTGCTGCGCGCCCTGAACACCCTGCGCACCCTGCTGTGCCTGACCCGCGGCGGGAGCGGCGCCACCCTGCTGGATTGTGTGGCTCGCTTCGTGTCCGAGTAGCCCGTCACCCGTGATCTGCGTGCGTGCCCGGTTGAGCAACCCGTCGGATACCTCGCGCGGCGTGTCCACCCGCTTGCTGAGCTGGAAATCTGAGACAGACTTCGGGTTGACGCGGAAGTCGTTCTGGAACTGAAATCCGCCGTACTGCGAC
>JAUIJQ010000127.1 GCA_030431165.1 Rhodothermia bacterium
ACCTCCGCCGTCGGGATCAAATACAGCCCATCGCGGTCGGCCGTGTACATCTGATCCTCCTTGTCGGGCAGTTGCCCGGTGCCGCGCGCACTGTCCTCGTTGACTACCGTGGGTGCCTGCAACTCGATGTAGCCGCGACGGGCAGCGGAGTCGAGGAAGTAGGCAATGAGCGCCCGCTGCAATCTGGCCACGGGCCCGATGTAAAAGGGAAACCCTGCACCCGCAACTTTGGCGCCGCGCTCAAAATCAATCAGTCGGCGCGTCGCAACGAGATCCCAGTGTGGCTTCGGGTCAAAGTCAAACTGCGGGATATCGCCGTGTGAATAGACAACCTCGTTGTCGTCGGGTGTCGCGCCCACGGGTACCGTAGCGTGCGGGATGTTCGGTAGCTCGAGCATCAGTTGCTCGAACTGCGTCTCTTGCTCCCGTGCCGTCGCTTCGAGCGTCTTTGTTTCTTCCTTGAGCCGGGCGTTCTCCTGGATTATCTCCTGGGCTTCGTCTCTGCGCCCAGTGCGCATGAGTTCGCCAATGCGCTTTGCAAGGCTATTTGCCCGAGCCTGCAACTCCTGCAGTTTAGTGAGTGTCGAGCGTCGGCGAGTATCCACGTCAAGCAGCGCGTCGACGACGTCCTCGGTCCCAGTTCGTTTGTCACGAATGGCTTTGCGAACCTGTTCTGGGTTTTCGCGGATCAAGCCCGGATCAAGCATTCAGCAGTCCTGGTTTTTGTTTGCCAATTTACTTCGCCCACGATTCAAGTTTGATTCGGATTTCGGCGAGCGCCTCATCAATCGGACGCGGGTGATACCCGAGCTCCGATATGGCACGGCCGAGGTCCAGGCCCGTACGAGCCGGGCGAGCCGCGGGCTGTGCAAACTCCGTTGCGTCAGTTGGGCGAATGAGTGAGGCATCAAGGTCAAATGCCTGTGCAATTCTTCCCGCGAAGTCAAAGACCGACATCATCTCAGGACCACCAAGGTGAAACACGCCGTGCGCGCGTCTTCGGATGATTCGCTCAACCCCCGCCGCCAGGTCAACGTTGTACGTGGGCGAACGCCACTGGTCAGTTACAACACGGATTTCGCGGCCGGCGGACAGCTCCCCGCGAACCCAGAGCATGATATTCGATCGCGACAGCCCCGCCTCGGCTCCATACACGAGGATGGTCCGCGCCACGGCCCAGCGGTTTTCGCCGGCTTCCCGCGAAACGTTTTCAGACGCCAGCTTCGACTTGCCGTAGAAATTGACGGGAGCGGGACGATCGGATTCCTTGTACGGCCCGGCGCTTCCGTCGAACACAAAATCGGTCGAGAGCTGGACAAAGTGCGCTCCGACCATCCGACAGGTTCTTGCGAGGTAATCAACAGCCTCCACGTTTACCTGCCAGCACCGCTCCCGCTCGCGTTCGCATAAATCTACCTGGGTCATGGCCGCGCAGTTGACAACAACGCCGGGGGCGAAGTCTTCAAAAACCCGCCGGACGGCCTCCGTGTTCGTGATGTCAAGCGGAGTGTAGCCGCACGAAGCGCCGCTCGCCATCAGGTGGTCGTCGCGCCCTGTTGCGAGCACATCGTAGCGCGGATCCTTGCTCAGACGCCTGACCAGCGCCTGGCCGAGCAATCCGTTGGCACCGGTGACGAGGATCCTTCCAAAAAGTACGTCCGGTGACGCGTCACCCGGTTCGGTCAACCTCATCGCTCAGTCAGTGCTGCAAAGAGGTCGTCCTTCAGGTGGTGCGCCTGACCCCAGGTCATTCGGCCCGACAGGATCAGACGCATTTCTCGACGTTTCGCCGCATTGGCGTAGCAGCGCTTTTCGGCTTCTGTCTCGGGCACGATTTCCGGCACACGCACGGGTGTGTTCTCCTCATCAACGGCGACAAACGTATAGAAGGCCTTGTTGCACTTGCGTACGGTTTTTTCAAGCGCGTTCTCTGCCCAGACGTGAATCTCAACTTCCATCGAGGTGCGGAACGCACGGTTGACTCGGCTGCGCAATGTCACGATTTCTCCCTGGCGGATTGGCGACTGAAACTCAACGTGATCAACTGACGCCGTCACGCACACGTGATTTGTGTGCCGCTGTGCTGAGATCGCTGCGCAGATATCCATCAGGTGCAGCAACCGACCACCCATCATGTTGCCGAGGTTGTTTGTGTCGTTCGGCAACACAATTTCGTTCATCACGCACGCCGAGTCCTGGACGGTGCGCCTGTGTGACTCCGACGGCTCGGAATGCTCAGTCATGCAGAGGTGCCTCAGGTTTTTTGCTTCTTCTTTCGGGCCGCAGGGAAGAGAATGTTGTTCAGAATCAGCCGGTAGCCGGGTGAGTTCTTGTGCAGGTTCAGATCGGTTGGTGGGTCACCAACATAGTGCTGGTAGTCTTCAGGATCGTGACCACCATAGAAAGTAAACGTGCCCTGTCCAAACGAGCCGTGCAGGTAGCGCACCTCGTCTCGCCCTGGCGCCTCAGCCAGTACCAGGACTCCGGGCTTGACCGTCTGCTTTCTGAAGTTTGTTGTCTGTCCAATGAAGCCTTTGACAGTTGCTACGTGGTTCTGCGTCAGCATCGTTGGCACCGGGTCCCACTTGGCCGAGAACTCGAAAAGCGTGAAGTAGTCTGTTGCCGGATTCCGAATAGCAGCGGGGGGGAGGCCGGCGTCTATGTCGGCGTGCTCGTACTCGTTCGCGTTGAAGATTGGACGGAAGTTGTGGAAAGCAAACGTCTTTGTATAGTCGATCTTCGTGAGCGCGTCGGTATCAATCGGGTCACCGTCGTACTCCTGGGGTACGATGTCTGTGCCCGCGGCGGCGAGTGCGATGTCAAACGTGTCGGTCCCCGAGCACATGGCAAAGAGGAAACCACCGTTCGCGACGTATCGCTTTATCGTTTGGGCGACGGCAAGCTTCAATTCACTGACCTTGGCAAACCCGCGCTCGCGCGCCATCTCCTCAGCCTGACGCTGCTGCTCGACATACCACGGCATTGACCGGAATGTGTAGAACTTGCCGTACTGTCCGGTGAAGTCCTCGTGGTGCAGGTGGAGCCAGTCATAGTCGGCGAGTTTGCCGTCGAGTACGGCGTCGTCGTACAACATCTCGTAGGGGACCTCGGCAAACGTCAGTGCCAGCAACACGGCGTCGTCCCAGGGCAGGGTCTGATCTGGAGCGTAGACGGCGATTCGAGGCGCCTTTTCAAGTTTGACGACGGCGGTGTTGGAGTCTTCGCGTTCAACCTGCTCAATGATTCCCGCAGCCTGGCCCGCCGAGATGGTTTCGTACGAGACACCCCTGATCTGGAGTTCAGAGGCGACCTCCGCGTCTGCCGGAATCAAGAAAGATCCGCCACGGTAGTTGAGCAGCCAGTCGATCTCGATTCCCCGCGTCAGTGCCCAGTACGTGACCCCGTATGCTTTCAGGTGGTCCTTCTGCGCGATGTCCATTGGAACGAGGATGTCCTGAGACTGCGCGCGCGGCACAATCGACAGGAACCCGACGACCAGGACGAATAACAAAAACGTGCGTTGTGTCATAATCTGCCTACGGCAATCGCGTCGCGCCGGTGCGTTCGCACGCGGCGGTGCAACTCGGCGATGCAATTCGGCCGTGTAATTCGGCCGTGCAACATGGCCGTGTAATTCGGCCATGCAAGGTGGCCCGGCAATATGGCCGTGTAATTCGGTATAACGGTATTGTCACCGTTCAGAACGGCAACGATCACAAACTGTCCCCTCGTAGTATCCGGATTCTTTGGCGCGCTTCATTTGTGAGTAGCGACCCCGGATAGTCAGCCATCACGCGCGCATATAATTCAATGGCCTTCGCCGGATCGTTCAGCTCGCGCTCCTGCAGTTCGGCTGCCCTGAACAGGCTTCGGTCCGCAAGGTGGCTCTCGGGATGCCGCAGTGGTAGCTCCGCAAAAAGCTGGTAGGCACCTTCCCAGTCGTTAGTCGTCGCCAACAGGCCGGCCTGTCGAAAGAGCGCGTCGTCCACGAGTGCATGACCGGCGAACCGCGACTGAAGCGAGCGAAGTGTGTCGAGCGCGGCCTCGAATGATCGTTGCCGAGTGAGAAGCTCGGCTGACGCATAAGCGCGCAGGGCAGCAGATGCTGAGTCCGGTCCGCGTCCCTCGACGAGCAACACCCGCATGCCGATCGCGTCGTTTGCGGTGTCGTTCGACGTGTTTTCTTTCAGTGCACCGATAAGTGCTTCTGCCGCGTCAAACTCGCCGGAATAAAAATGGATAAGCGCAATCTCATAGCGGGCACGCTCCGCCAGATCACCGGTGCGTAGTCGTTCCTCAAGCCGCGAGAACTGCAGGCGCGCGTCGGTCAGATTGCCCTCGGTTAGATGCAACAGGCCCATCTGAAACGCCGCCCTGTCTGCTGCCGCGTGCGTCGGATATTGCGTGGTGATCTGGGTCAGTCGCGTTCTAGTTGATTCAGAGTCAAAAAAGACATCCTGACCAAGTCGGGCAATATCGAGAAGTACGTACGGCAGGTTCGGGCTGGACGGATACCGTGCCGCATAGTCTTCAAAAGCTGCGAGCGATTCCTGATAATGCTCTCGGGCCGTCATTCCGTTGCCATCAACAGACTCTCCGTTCTCGAGCATCGACTCAGCCCAGCGACGGTGCATCTCTGCTTTGCCGCGGAGCGCTTCTGACGCGATTGGTCGCGTGTCATGCTTTTCGAGTATCTCGGAATAGGCCTCAAGTGCCACGTCAAACGCTTTGGCCGCTGAAGCCTGCCCGGCAAACGTAAACAGCACGCGACCCTGTTCTGACTCGAGCCGGTCGATAGCACGGTAGGTGTCCAGCGCCGGTGCATAAAGTCCCGCCTCCAGATACAGCCATCCGAGCAACTCACGGAACGCCCTGTTCAGGGGTTCTTCCCGAACGTGGCGCTCAACAACTTCTACCGAAGCCGCAACAACCCCTTCCTGCCCACTGAACCGGCTGAGCCTGGACTTCACGTTTGACAGCTGCCGTTGATCACGTGCAATAAGAGCCAGGTATTCTTCCATAGCCAGCGCGTGCTCCGAAAGCATGCTGTACAGAAAGCCGAGTTCCTGCTGAAACAGACTTGAGTCGCGGAGCGCACGACGACCTTGGCGCAGAATGCCGGCCGCCTGCTCGAACTCGCGTACGTCGGTTACTGACTGGTACACGAGGCGGTACGTCATTTCTTCTGACGGCGCCGATGCAAGCGCCTGTTGCCATGCCGCTTCTGCTTCGTCCAGTCTGCGGGCGAGGTGCAACAGTCTCGCTTTTTCCGCCAGCAACGTTACTGCGTTTGTGTCCGTTTCCAGTCTGGCGTCGATAAGGGCAATCGCGTCATCGTATCGCTTCGTGCTCTCAAACGCGTTGACGAGTTTTGCGAAGTATGCGTATTGCGGATTCTCATCATACAGCCCTTCGAGAATGGCTACGGCGCGGTCGAACTGCCCGGCGCGCAGGTATGTGTCGGCGAGTTGGAAGCGGGCCGCTTCGTCTGGAGTCGTTTGCGCCCATACCGGAACGGTTGCGAACACGGTCCCCGCAATCAGCACAAGGACGGCAAAGATCCAACGGGTCGAGAGTCCCCTCGGCCCGGCAGGCTGAGAAGTCGCGATGGCAGCATCGCGCGTATCGCCGTGATTCACGTAAGACCTGGGGATGATTGAGATTCGACGCCGACGGCCATTCGATCAGCCGCTCATATCAGTTTAATATTGCATATACGGATCGTATGTTTCGACCCGCTCAAAAAAGAATACTGCGGTGCCGGCAATCCGGTAACCGTCCGCGGTGACGCGGATTGACAAGGCATGGGCCACGACGGGACGAAGGAAGGGACCAACGAAGGGACCAACGAAGGCATGGCGAACGCACGAGGAAGCGGAGAAACAGGGCTCTGTATCCTCGGGTCGACAGGCTCGATCGGGACGCAGACACTCCAGATCGTCGACGCGCTGCCGGGGCGGTTTGACGTCAGGTACCTCGTCGCAAACCGGAACGCAGGGTTGCTCGTCGAGCAGGCGCTTCGGTATCAACCGATCGCGGTCGCTTGCGTGGATCCCGGTGCGTACACTGAAGTCAAGCACGCTCTTGCCGGATCCGGAATCGAAGTGATCGGCGGCGCAGACTCGCCGGTTGAACTCGCTGAGCGCACCGATGCAACTGTTGTGGTTGCGGCCATTGTCGGTTTTGCCGGACTCCGCCCCGTGATTGCCGCGCTATCCAGAGGTGCTACGGTTGCACTGGCCAACAAGGAAACACTGGTAGCTGCCGGCAACATCGTGATGCCGCTGGCGGCACGGCGCCCCGGTTCGCTTCTACCCGTCGACAGCGAGCACTCGGCGATCTTCCAGTGTCTGCAGGGCGAACAAAGCGAAGGTGTTGAACGGATTATTCTAACGGCCTCAGGCGGGCCGTTTCGCGAACGTGCCCTCGAAACATTCGGCGCAATCGACGTATCGGAAGCACTCGCGCACCCCAATTGGGAGATGGGGGCAAAGATCACCATTGATTCGGCCACAATGATGAACAAGGGGCTGGAGGTCATTGAGGCCCGCTGGCTGTTTGATTGCGGGGCAGACCGCATCGACGTTCTTATCCATCCGCAGTCAATCGTCCACTCACTGGTCGAGTTCACAGACGGGTCGACAAAGGCTCAACTCGGCGAGCCCGATATGCGCGTGCCCATTCAGTATGCTCTGACGTATCCGGAGCGGATTGCCGCACCGAACCCGCGCATTGACTGGAGTGAACGTAGTCGGCTCGACTTCCTTTCGCCTGATCCGATCCGCTATCCGTGCCTTGACCTGGCGTACGCGGCACTACGTCGTGGTGGCACCGCACCCGCAGCCCTGAATGCGGCAAATGAGGTTGCCGTGGCGCAATTTCTGTCGGGGCGGATCCGTTTTGTTGATATCGCTCCCGTGATAGAGCATGTGATGGAGCGTGTCGACTTCGACCCGGAGCCGGGTTTAGATGTCCTCGTTGCCGTCGATGCCGAGGCGAGGCGGTTGGCGGAGGAACAGAAGCCGAAAGGCCCACATTAAAGCGACAAACGAGCGCAGAGTAACGCCTTGAGTACTGTACTTATAGCAATTCTTTCGGTCATCGCGGCCATCATGATTCTCGTGTTCGTTCACGAACTCGGGCACTTCCTTGCGGCGCGTGCATTCGGAATGCGGGTGGAGAAGTTCTCCGTCGGATTCCCGCCGAAGATCGCCGGCAAACGATTTGGCGAGACCGAATATGTCCTTGGCGCAACACCGCTTGGCGGTTACGTCAAGATCTCCGGTATGGTCGACGAGAGCATGGACACGGATTTTGCCGAGTCTGAGCCTCAGCCGTGGGAGTTCCGCTCGAAGCCCGTGTGGCAGCGCATTATCGTCATTACGGCGGGGGTCATTTTTAATTTCATCCTGGCTGCCGTCATCTTCTCCGGATTGAAGTTGTCTCAGGGTGAGGCCTACGTGCCCGCCGAGAACGTGTCCGGCATCTATGTGAGAGAAGGTTCGGTCTTTCACGACCTCGGGCTTCGCACCAACGATCGGCTGATCGCTGTCAATGATCGTCCGCTGGAACGGATCGAGGATGTGTTTACGCAGGCGATTACGCCAAACGGATTTGTACTGAAAGTTGATCGGGGCGGAGAGACGATAGAAATCGCAGAGCCAGACGGCTTCTTCACCCGTGTTACGGAAGAGCTCCGTTCATCTGACGATCCAGACGTACTGGGCCTTTCGTATACGCCTAGTATCCTGGGCGGCACGCTGCCCGACGGGCCCGCTGCCGTTGCCGGCCTGCAGCGCGGCGACCGCATCGTTCAAATAGACAGCATGCAGGTCGGATACTGGGATCAAATGCGTGAGGTGATCACCACG
>JAUIJQ010000128.1 GCA_030431165.1 Rhodothermia bacterium
GCGAGGGGATGACGACTGGCGTGCACCTGACGGGCGACGTGATGCTCGATGCCACGCGCATGTTTGCCGACGCAGCCGCGTCAAAACTGGATTCCTTGTCGGTGTGCGGCCATCCGCCAGAGACATACTGTGTCGCAACCGTGCATCGTGCTGAGAATACCGACGACCCAGAGCGGCTGAGGAGCATTTTCGACGGATTGGGAAGAATATCCGGCCCCGTTGTAGTACCGTTGCATCCGCGCACACGAAGTCGGATATCCGGCATCACCGTGCCTGGCAACGTCGAGATTCGGGATCCAGCGGGCTATCTCGAGATGTTGACGCTGGTGCGGCACGCGAGGATGGTGCTCACCGACTCGGGCGGCCTGCAAAAAGAATCGCTCTGGCTCGAAACGCCTTGTATCACGCTTCGTAACGAGACTGAGTGGGTGGAGACCTGCGAGGGCGGATGGAACCAGGTTGTTGGCGCGGATGCCGACGCGATCGTCGCGGCTGCGGCCCAGATGCCGAAGCTCCCGGTCCCGTCGTTTGCGGCCCCTGGCGCCTCAAAACGCATTGCGGCCATTTTGCGGGATCTCCAATAGGAGCGGGGTGCCCCTGTCATCCAGTGCACGTAAATTTGCTGCCATGAATCAGCAAATCCTCAGGCAGAATGCCTGCTCCGGCGTTATCCGCCCCGCCTCATGTTCCCATGCGCTAGTCGCGCTATTTGCGGTCCTGACGTGCTGCATGGCATTACCGCAACGGGCGGCCTCCCAGGACCGTACCGGCGACGGCGGTCCCGGCCAACTCGTGTTCAGTGGCACCAGGGGACAGCTCGACGTTGCAATACCGCGCATCGAAGAGTCGGTCGTCGTTGACGGAACGCTGGACGAACCGGTCTGGTCACAGGCGGCCGTACTGAGCGACTTCTCACAGTATCAGCCCGTTGATGGTCGTCCTGCCGAGGAGCCGACCGAGGTGCTTGTCTGGTATGCACCCGACGCGATCTATTTTGGGATCCGGGCAACCGAATCGCACGGCAACGTTGTGCGCGCGACACAGGCGAATCGTGACAACATTGGGAGCGAGGATCAGGTTCAGATCCTGCTCGACACCTACAACGACAGTCGCATCGCGTTTGTGTTCGCCGTCAACCCACTGGGCGTGCAGGCAGACGGCACACGCAGCGACCAGTTTGGCGGCGGTGCCGGAGGTCGCTCTGCAACGGGTGGTGGCACACGCAACATCAATCCGATGGAGGGCAACGTCGACCTCAACCCCGACTATAACTTCGAGTCGCGCGGCAAGCTCGTCGACGGCGGCTACGTGGTTGAAGTCCGGATTCCTTTCAAGAGCCTGCGATACCAGGAAGGTGCCGAGCAGTCGTGGGGGATTCACATTCTGCGGCAGGTTCAGCACTCCGGCTTTCAGGACTCCTGGGCTCCGGCTGTTCGGGCAAACGCGAGCTTCCTCGGGCAGGGCGGCACGCTGGCAGGTCTGCGCGACATGCGACGCGGACTCGTGCTTGAGGTGACCCCGTCATCAACGGCCCGTCTGGATGGTTCGCGCAATGACAATGGCGACTGGACCTACGATGAGGCGGGCTCGATCAGCGGAGACGTGCGATGGGGCATCCGGGAAAACATCACGCTGAACGGCACCATCAATCCAGACTTCTCGCAGGTTGAAGCCGACGTCGGCCAGGT
The DNA here is from genome assembly GCA_030431165.1 of Rhodothermia bacterium. GTDB lineage: Bacteria > Bacteroidota > Rhodothermia > Rhodothermales > JABDKH01 > JANQRN01. The sequence continues at coordinate 1,689 of JAUIJQ010000128.1, forward strand.
TGTGCTGAACGAACGCTTTGCGCTGTTCTTTCCTGAAAAGCGGACGTTCTTCCTTGAGGGGCTTGAGCTGTTTGACACGCCAAGCCAGTTGATCTACACGCGACGCATTGTTGCACCGGAGGCCGGCATCAAGCTGGGCGGAAAGCTTGGCAAGATCAACGCCGCGTCTATCGTTGCCGTTGAAGACCAGGACTACTCGCGTACCGGCGACGATAACCCGGTCTTTGGAATCCTTCGGCTGCGCGGAGACCTGGGCGCCAACTCTACGCTCGGCGGTGTTGTCACAACACGCGAAGACGGCGGGGACTACTCCCGCCTCGTCGGGACCGACGTTCGATTGTACCACGCACGCCTGTACTTCGCGGAGTTTCAGGCGGTGCAGTCGTGGACGCAGGTCGATGGCGTTTCCGGCGGCGGACCGCTCTTTCGCGCGGTGTGGGATCGCACCGGTCGTAACTGGGGCTTCAACTACAGTGTCTCGGGTGTCGACGAAGACTTCGAGGCGGCGGCCGGGTTTGTTAATCGCACAGGGATCACTACCGCTCGTGCGTTTACTCGTCTGACCGGTTACGGAGAAAAAGGCGCGGCCGTGGAGCGATACGGAGGCTTTTTTGGGGTGTCGCGGATTTGGGACTATGCCGATCCGGGTGATGGTGCGATAGAGGGTAGTGAATCGGTGTCTCCCTCAGCGACATTGCGCGGCGGTTGGGAAGTCGGCGGCTCGTTCTCGCGGAGCTTCTTCGGATTTGATCCAAACGACTATGTCGATTATACCGTTGACCCGGGCTCCGGGGTGCCGGTCGCGCCGCTTCCGTTTGCTGTCCCCGATGCTGAGACGAATTTGTTCTCCGGCTCGCTGAATGTGACGACGCCAACCTATCAGTACTTGACGGCGTCAGCCAGTGTCGGCCTTGGAGAGACACCGATATTTGCGGAGGCCGCCCCCGGTCGATCACGACGACTCGATGCCACTGTCGACTTTCGTCCAACCGGTGCGCTCCGCGCGACGTTCCAGTTTACGCGACTGCTGCTGGATCGGGCCCGCGACGACTCACGATACTCCACCGAGACGATTCCAAGGCTGAAGATCGAGTATCAGATTTCGCCGGCGATCTTTGTTCGCTTCATCGGGCAGTACACCGCCCAAGAGCGTACAGCCCTCCGGGATCGGAACGGCAACGGCATCTTTATCGACGGCGAACCTGACACCGGAAGTACACAGAACCAGTTTCGTTCAGACTGGCTGTTCAGCTATCGACCCACACCCGGTACGCTCCTGTATCTCGGTTACGGCGCCACGATGGAAGAGCCCGGTCAGCGGCGCTTCCGTGAACTGGAACGTACCCTGGACGGCTTCTTTATGAAGGTCAGCTACCTGTTCCGCGTCTGATCCGCGCGGCCGCGTTGTCGGACTAAGAAGACGGGTTGGTTGCCCAAACCGACGTCTCGGTGATAAAGGCCCGGTCGTCGAGTGCGAGCATCCCCGACACAACGCGCGCAATATCTTCGGCATGGATCTTTGTCGGATCCGGCTGCTGCGCACCGAGTCCGTTAGACTCAAAGAAGTCCGTGATGACTTCGCTCGGGTTGACCTGCATGACCCGGATGTTGTGTTTTCGCAGCTCGGCTCGCCAACACTCCGTCATGCCGCTAAGCGCGAACTTGCTGGCGACGTACGCGGTGCCTCCTCCGAAGCCTTTTCGACCGGCCGTCGAGGCAATGTTGACGATGTGGCCGTAATCCTGGCCGACGAAGTGTCGGGCAGACTCACGTGCGACCATCATTGCGCCGAGGACGTTGACGCGCCAGACGTTGGTGAACGATTCGTTGGACGTATCAAGGAGTCCTGCGAAGTCGCCAATTCCCGCGTTGTTGATCAGGACGTTGTAGCCGCCGAGCGTTTCCACTACGCGTGGGATGAGTGTGGGAGCGGTTTCTTCAATGCTGACGTCGGCGGCGATGGCCGTGGCGCCCGAGCGTTCGGCTGCCTTCTCCAGTTTCTCGGCGTTGCGGCCACAGATGACGACTTTGCCACCTGCATCAACGAGTGCTGTTGCGATGGCGAGTCCAATGCCTGAGCCGCCTCCGGTAACGAGGGCCTTGACGTCTGCGAGTTGCATGGTGTTGGGTTGTTTGGACCGCCGAGTGACGGCCGAATGTGTTTGACGCTGAGCCGATCGGACCCGGCGCTGGCGCATCAGTTCCCCGAAATTGGTCGGAAATGCGGCATTGTTGGATTAACCAAATGGTTTAAGTATATAGTTAATCAAGCATGTCCCGTACCGAACCAAGTTGATCAAGTGACGCGAAGCACGGACAAATCCGGCAAGCCGGCGGTCGACTCGGGTGTCGATTTGGGAATTGATGCCGAGCAGAAGATCTTCGCGGCCGCGCGCGATGTGTTCTTCCAACAGGGATATGACGGCGGGCGTATGGATGAAATCGCCCGACGCGCCGGCGTCAACAAGGCGCTGCTTCACTACTACTTCCGCAGCAAGCGCCAGCTATTCCTGGCGGTGTTCCGTGCGTCGGCATCCGAAATCATTCCGCACGTCTGGACGCTGCTCGCCGAAGACGGGCCGGTGATGGAGAAGATCGAACGGTTTGTCGCCGCCTATCTCGAGGTCGCTCTTGCCAATCCCGAGTTGCCGGCTTTCTTCTTCGAGGAAGTCCGCCGTAACCCCGACTGGCTCGCCACGCTCGTCAAGCAGCACACGGAGGGGCTTTTTGACAAGCTTTCTGACCAGGTCAAAGCAGAGGCGCGCGCCGGCATTATCCGAGACGTTCCCGCCGAACAACTCCTGGTCAACACGCTTGCGCTGTGTGCCTTTCCGTTCGTTGCACGACCGGTTCTGCAGGCATTTACCCGGTTTGACAGTGAGGCCTATCAGGCCTTTCTGACATCCCGGAAGACCGAGGTCATCACGTTCCTTCGTGCCGCTCTTGAGCCATGAAATCTGCACGCCACGTCGTATTCGCTGTTGCCTTCGCCGCCGTCATACTCGCAGGATCGGGTCAAGACGCTTTCGGGCAAGCCGTGGACAACTCGCGTCTGCTGCTTTCGACGAGCTATGAAGCCGCCGAGGCAAGTCACCCAGCCCAATCAACACGCGCCACGTTCGAAGACATCGAGCGATTGAGAAATCGCAACATCGATGCGACATGGCTGCCAACGCTAACGTTGGGTGGGCAGGCGACCTACATCTCGGATGTCGCGTCATTTCCACTGGCGCTGCCCGATGCCCCGGTCATCAGTAATGATCAATATCGCCTTGGGTTGAATGTGGAGCAGGTGTTGTACGCCGGCGGGCGCCCGGCCGCGCAGCGCCGCGTCGAACAGGCATCCCGCCAGCTCGAGCAGCTTTCAGTTGACGCCGATGTGTACGGCGTTCGTGCACAGGTAGACGCGGCATTCTTTGGGGCAATGCTGCAGGAGTCGATCGCTGCTACCCTTGTATCCGCCCGGCAGTCGCTGCTTGCGCGTCTTGAAGAAGCGACTGTGGGCGTTCGGGAGGGCGTGTTGGCAGCAGGGGCACTGGATGTCCTTGAGGTTGAAGTAATCAAATTGGATCAGCAGCTCGTCGAGGCCCGCGAAAACAGGTCGACCGCACTGGCGACACTGGCTACCCTCACTGGTCTGACGATTCCCGACGACGTCGTGCTGGTAGCTGATGATCCGGCGGGGGCTGGCCGGCCGGAGTACGACGTGTTTGATGCCCAGCGTGAACTCCTTCGCGCGCGTGCGTCGGTTGCGACCCATCAGCGCCGCCCGACCGTAGGCGTCGTTGGTGACCTTGCATACGGGCGGCCTCCGGGACAGAATTTCTTTGAGGACTCCTTTGATGCTTTTTACAACGTCGGATTGTCTGTGCGATGGCAGCCTTTCGACTGGGGGCGGGCGAAACGCGAAGTGCGCGAAATCGAGGCGCGCCAGACAATCGTAGACGCCGGTCAGCAGGCACTTGATCAGGCAATTGAAGTCGGCGCCGACAAGGCGCGGGGCGACATCCGACGCATTGAAGCGCTGATTGAGCAGGATCTGCAAATCGTGTCGCTGAGGGAGCGCATATCCGCGCGTGCGGCGACGAGTCTTGCACAGGGTACCATCACGGCAACCGACTTCCTGCTGGAAGAAAACGCCGAGCGGCATGCACGCCTCCAGCATGACTTGCACGTCGTGCAGCTTGCTGCGGCAAAAGCACGTCTGGCGACGACGATCGGACGTGCGAGTCTGCAATAGCATGCGACACGTGTCGCTACATACTTGTCATCATATGAATACCCGAGTATCAATCTCCGCGCTCGTCGTGTCTCTGTTTTTGGTCGGATTGCTGGGATGCAACGGCGACAACGGGCTGGCCGACGCGTACGGAAACTTCGAATCCGACGACGTGATCGTTTCGGCGGAGGCGTCGGGACGCTTGCTTCGTTTTGGCGCGGATGAAGGGGATCGTCTTGGGAGTGGCGTGGTTGTCGCCGTAGTGGACACGACGCAGCTTGTCCTTGAGCGTGCGCAGCTGGTTGCGCAGCGTCGTGCCATCAGGGCGCGCATGCCCGGGGTCGTGGCGCAAGTGGACGTTCTGCAGGAACAACGGGACATAGCACTGCGCGATCGCGAGCGCTTGAAAAATCTTGTTGCCGAAGGCGCCGCAACACAGAAGCAGTTGGACGATGTTGACGGTCAGCTGCGCGTTCTTGATCGACAGATGGCCTCGGTACGTACGCAGAACCCTCCGCTTGTCGCTGAACTGGATGTTGTGAGCACGAGGCTGGCACAGATCGATGATCGAATAGCCAGAAGTACGGTTGTGAACCCGGTCGAGGGCACCGTCTTGCTCACCTACGCCGAGCAATCTGAATTGACTGGAGCGGGCCAGCCGCTGTACAAGATCGCTCCACTCGATACCGTGTATTTGCGGGCGTACATCAGCGGGGCACAGCTTTCCCGGATCGCAATCGGGCAGGAAGTGACGGTGGCGATTGATCGGGACGCGACGAGTGAGTCCAACCTGACAGGCATTGTGACGTGGGTGTCTGACCAGGCTGAATTTACGCCGAAGCTTATCCAGACGAAGGAGGAGCGCGTGAATCTGGTATACGCCTTCAAGGTGCGCGTCGCCAACCCGGATGGTCGTATCAAGTTGGGTATGCCCGGGGAGGTGTGGCTTTCAAACGAGGCCAATGACTGACGCCATCATAATCGATCAGGTCGTTAAACGGTTCGGCAAGGTGGTCGCCGTAGACGACATCAGCTTGTCCGTTGCCGCCGGGTCACTTTTTGGCGTCATCGGGCCAGACGGTGCCGGCAAGACCACGTTGTTCCGGATGCTTGTCACGCTTCTCAATCCGACGAGCGGCGTCGCCGAGGTTGACGGACTAGACACGCGGCGGGACTACAGGGCGCTACGAAAGCGCATCGGCTATATGCCGGGCAGGTTTTCGTTGTACCAGGACCTGACCGTTGAGGAGAATCTGAACTTCTTTGCGTCGGTTTTCGGCACAACGGTTGAAGCGCAGTACGACTTGATAAAGGACATTTACAGTCACATCGAGCCGTTTCGCGACAGGCGGGCTGGTGCGCTGTCGGGTGGCATGAAGCAAAAGCTGGCCTTGTCCTGTGCGCTCATACACCGTCCGCGTGTGCTGTTTCTCGATGAGCCGACCACCGGCGTCGATGCGGTGTCCCGGCGCGAATTCTGGCAGATGCTTCGCAAGCTTCGGGACGCCGGGCTGACCATCATGGTGTCGACGCCTTACATGGATGAAGCGTCGCTGTGTGATCGGGTCGCGCTGATGCAGAATGGCCGCGTGCTTGCAATCGATTCGCCGAAAGCAATTGAGCAGTCGTTCCCGAGGCCGCTGTACGCGATCCGCGGAGGTGACAGAAATGCGCTGGGAACGGTGCGTCGTTCGAATCACATCCGATCAGTCTTCGCCTTTGGTGACACGCTGCACTACACGGATCGACGTGACGGTGTGGCGGCGTCGCAGATCGAAGCCGAATTCCACCGGCTCGGGCTTGTCGGCGTTGCTGTCGAGCGTATTGACGCGGGAATCGAAGACGTGTTTATGGAACGCATGGGTGCGCCTGGAGCCGAGGCAACATGATGGCAAAAGGCGGCTCAGCGGCGATAGTGGTTGATCAGCTTACCCGGCGCTTCGGCAGCTTT
>JAUIJQ010000129.1 GCA_030431165.1 Rhodothermia bacterium
CGTCCTCGACCGTGACGACACCTGCCGTTCCGCCATACTCCCCCAACACCAGGGCAAGGTGTTCGCGGCGGGCCAACAATCGGTCGAACAGTCTCGGCAGTGGGAGCCGAAGAGGCACAGTCAATATGTCCCTGCGCAACTCCGCAAGTCGCATTTCGTGCTGGTCTGCGGCAACGGCTTCCAGAACGTCGTCTTTCAGGACATATCCTGTAATGTGATCGCGGTCGTTCGTATAGACGGGCAGACGGGAGAACTGCACGCGCGCATCGCGTACGGTGTCAACGGTGTCGTTCTCGTTAAAGGCGACCATCACGGTTCGCGGCGTCATGACATCGGCTGCAGTCAGTCCGTCAAACTGCAGCAGGTTCTTGAGTCGGCCGATTTCGTGATCGGAGAAAACGCCGGCGGCGGCTCCGATATCAGCCAGGGCGACAAGCTCCTCGCGGCTTACCGGCTTTTCGCGGTGGCCCCGGGCGATGAGGCGCGTGAGCCATTGCGAAAGAATTACCAGCGGGTACACGAGGATGATGAGGGGACGAAGCATGGTTGCCACTGGAATGGCGAGCCCACGCCAGTAAACGGCGCCGATGGTCTTTGGGATGATCTCCGACAGGACCAGAATACCCAGCGTCAGAACGCCCGAGAACACGCCGAGGTACGCATTGCCAAACACGATGGCCGCCTGCGCGCCGGCTCCGGCGGCACCAACCGTGTGGGCTACCGTGTTGAGGCTCAGTATTGCCGCCAGGGGCCTGTCGATGTTTTCCTTCAGAGCCCGGAGTGAAGCGGCGGCCTCCGGATTTCGATCCTCCAGTGCGCCGATAAATGCCGGTGACACGCTCAGGATGACGGCCTCCATCACAGAACAGAGGAAGGAAACGCCGATAGCGATGAGTATAAATACGATAAGGAGCGTCACAGGCGGAATACTGGCGTCGGGTGGTGGTCGGGAATTGCAGTTGTAGGGGCCCTGAAAGGTCGCCAAGCCGGAACCCGTTTACAATCCGGCAACCGTCGACCCGATACAAGTGCAACCCGATTCGATCTTCTGGGTAGTATATTGAATATGTTCGCCTGCCCGAACGCCCGGTTTGCCTGGCGCACCGGGCACGGCTCGACGAAGCAGCCCTCGGAATAATCCGACAGAACTGACCGCATGACCTTGTCCAGATCACATCGTCGACGCCTTGCAGGCCTGCTGTGCCTGTTTGCGCTTGTTGGTGGTGCGATTGTGTCCCCGACGGCGCACTTCGCGTACATGTGGGGGAGTATGGGCGCTTTGGGTTTGCCGCACTCGGAAGCACACGGTGCTCCGGAAGGCGGCGCAGCCCATTTGGTTCGGGTTGATCAGCAGGACGCTCACGGACCGTTTGTGTCGGAAACAAGCGACGTTCATGAGCTCTGCGATTATGCGGACCTGCTCGCGTCGTCGGCACCGTTGGCCGAAACATCGTCAGACAACGTTGAACCGTTTGTTGGTTCAGCTGTCTTTTTGTCGCCCCAGGAGACTTTTGTCAGTTCGCTGACGATTGAGTCTTCGCTGGCGCGCGGCCCCCCCGTCTTGTCATAGCACCTCCGGGGCGGTCTATCTGCACCGCCCTCGTTTGCCCCGCGCGCTACTGCACGCTTCAGGCCTGTCAGGTCGTGATGTGTGTACCGTCGCGTTTCTACTTGTATTCACACTGCGTACCGCGGCCACACGGCGCACATTCGCGCCGGTGGCCTATGGCAGCGCGGCGCCCGTTACGACAATCGTACCTACTGCTATGACTTCAATCTTCTCGCGCACCGGCGTTGCCGGCGTGCATCGCTCACGGCTTCTCGTCGCACTTTTTGCACTCACGCTTGGTGGGGGCGTTCTCGCCGGATGTGATAGTTCCGCAAACGGCGACAGCACCGCGATGGTCAACATCGACCTCGACGCCGTCTTTGACGGAACACCCGTATCCACCGATGCTGCAACCGTCTACACGATCGGTGGCCGCAACATTACGCTGTCAAACGCTCGGATCTATCTCTCGGAGATCACGCTACTTAAGAGTGACGGCTCTGAGGTGACGTTCCTGAATGAAAACCCGGTCACCGTGCCTGCGAAGGACCCGAGCGACAACGACGTCTCGCATACCGTAGCCGATCAGATCGTCCTCGCAAAGCATGATGCAGGCGAGGGCTTGTTTGCACTTGGCGAAGCCGAGGCGGGCAGCTACACCGGGATTCGCTACAAGGTTGGCATTGACGGGTTGAACAACCGCGTTGATGCAACCCAGGTGCCGGCGTCACACCCGCTTGCCAAGCAGACCGATACAAACAACCACTGGTCCTGGAACTCGGGTTACATCTTCCTTCGGATGGATGGCACGGTTGACACCGACGGCGACGGAACTACGGAGTCCAACTGGGAAACGCACATCGGTACAGGAAACTTCCTGAATGAGATCCAGCTCAACCACTCGTTCGATCTAAACGAGGGCGACGAAGTTGATCTGCACGTCATCATCGACTACGCGCAGTTCATTGCGGACATCGACTTCTCGAACGCCGGGGAGCTGCTGTGCCACACGATGGACAATCTACCCGTCGCGCAGAAAGTTGACGCTCAGATGGCGAATGCGTTTATGTTCCATGGCGTACACACGCACTAGAACTCACGTCGTCACGACGGTGGCCCTGCTTGTCGGGGCCGCCGTTGTGTCGAGTGGTTGCGAGCTTGTTGATGCTGGTGGCGACGAGCGTGCGGTAGTGCTTCAGGCACCGCCCGCGTTTCCGCCAGTGCCGGAGCCCGTCCACAACAGGACGACCGTATCGAAGGTTGTGCTCGGTGAAAGACTCTTCTTTGAGCCGAGCCTTTCGTCAGATAGTACCGTCTCGTGCGGGAGTTGCCACGATCCGGATCGGGCCTTTGCGGAGCCGCGGCCCGTCAGCGTGGGCGTGCAGGGTCGACGCGGTCTCAGGAATGCGCCATCCCTGGTAAACACGGCCTACACGCCGCTCCTTTTCTGGGACGGCGGATCGTTCTCACTTGAGAACCAGGTTGTCGCGCCACTCGAAAACCCGCTGGAGATGGATGCCGACCTTGGTGAGGTGCTCGCACGCATCAACGCCGATGCGTCATACAGGGCGCAGTTCTTCGATGCGTTTGGTGACTCGGCAACGGTAGAGACGTTTACACAGGCGATCGCCGCGTACGAGCGGACCATTCTCGGAATGGGGGCACCGTTTGATCGGTATATGGCTGGTGACGCGGATGCTATTTCGGCGAGTGCACAACGCGGGCTGTCATTGTTCAACGGTGAGGCGGGCTGCGCCAACTGCCACGCATCTTATCGCTTTACAGATGACACGTTCAGGAATAACGGCTTGTCGTTTGCTAACGCGGATTCGGGCCGCGCACGGATTACGCTGAATCCCGACGACTTTTCAAAGTTCAAAGTGCCTTCGCTGAGAAACGTGGGCATCACAGCGCCATACATGCACGATGGCCGGTTCCCTACGCTTGAGCAGGTCGTTGCACACTATGTCTCAGGTGGCACCGGAAGTCGGGGGCAAGACCCCGCTATCAAGCCACTTTCACTCGACGCATCAGAGCAGGACGACCTCGTCGCATTCTTGCGGTCACTGACCGACGATGAGATTCGGTCTGGAGTAACAAACTGAATGGATAGGACTATGTGTTCCTGTAATCCTTTTTTCCGGAGCCTCCGCACGGTGGCGTTCGGAGTACTGATACTGGTCGCCGGTTGCGCGCCCGATATTTCGGAAACGGATTTCTACAGCCTGCATCCCGACCCCGACGAGGTTGGTCCGGGAACGCTTGTGGAGCTGGGATCCGAAACGGTCGATGGCGTTCATGTCACACTTTTTGCGCGAGAGGCGCCTCACGTCGGCGTCAACGAGCTTTACGTGCGCGCTTCAGAAGGTGGCGTGGTCATTGACGAAGCAACGACGTCAGCAGTGGCGCGTGTCGATAGTCGCTCGGCCCCTCAGCAGAGTTCGACGGCGGCCAAGGCAGACGACGAAGATCTTCTACCCGTTCGCGTGATGTTCCTGCAGCCCAAAGCTGAGTCCGTTCAGTGGCAGGTAGAGGTACGCCTCGGTCTGGGGTCGAAGACCGTTGCCGCGGCGTTTGACGTAGCCGTCGAAGACGGACTCTGGATGCAGGAGTTGGAGCGTCCCGGTGATGACAGCCGCTACTATGTGACCTGGGTCGCACCCGTGCGTCCATCCACCGGTGATGCGCCCTTTGAGTTGGCGATCTATCGACAAACGGAAGACGATTTTGTCCCGGTTGAAGGTGCCGTTCTTGATCTCTATCCGTACATGGACATGGGTGCGGGCGAGGGGCACAGTACACCGTACGCTGCACCGGTCGCTGTTGGCGGGGGGCGGTACGTCGGCAAGGTCAACTTCATCATGTCCGGGGGGTGGGACATGACCGTATATGTGCAGTTTGGGCAAGACGAACAGCGAACCATCGTCTTCGGTGGCTTCACAGTCTACTAGGTTCTGACATGACGACAATCGTAAACATGGTAAGCATGGTACGAACCCTCGACGTAGCAGAGACCGGCGCCGGGGCCTTCACCGCGTTGTCTTCGACGTTCGTCTTTGTACTTCTCCTCTCTGTGGTGAGCGATGCCAATGCACAGCAGGTCCTTCGCGGCCACGTGCACGATGCGGCAACACGCGAAGATGTGATCAACGCAAATGTCCTTGTTGTCGGTACAACGCACGGGACCGTGACCGATGAGTCGGGCCACTTCGAGATGACGCTTGAGGCCGGTGCGTACACGCTTCGGGTTTCCGCAATCGGGTATGCGGCGCAGTCGTATGCTATCCAGGTTGGAGCCGACGAGCTGAGTCCGCTCCACGTTGCACTGCAGCCAACGATCATGCTGTTTGACGAGGTCGTGATAAATTCCGACGCTGAGTTCGTGAACGATCTTGCTGCGCCGCCGCGCAAGCTCAACGCCACCGAGGACCTGCTTGGTCGTGTGCCGGGCGCAGGGTTTATTCAGCGGGCGAACTTCGCGTGGGAGCCGGTAATTCGTGGCATGAACGGCGCACAGGTTGGTCTGGTCATTGACGGCGTGAAGGTATTTGGCGCGTGTGTCGACAAGATGGATCCGACGTCGGCGTATGTGGAGGTCGAGAACCTTGAGAAGCTTGAGCTCTCAAAGGGTGGCTTCGACCTGAACAATGCGTCGCAGATTGGCGGTTCGGTCAATCTTGTGACCGAGAAGCCCCGGTTTGACGTGCCCTTTCACCTATCCGGTGAGACCGGATACGAATCGGTGTCTACACTTCGGCGCGCGCGGGTTGTCGGCGGCGCCTCATACGGGAACACCGCCGTGCGCGGCAGCTTCTCTTACAAGGTCGCCGACGACTTTACGCCCGGAGGGCGGGATGCGATCGCAAACTCCGGATACGCCAAGAACAACTACAAGCTGGACGCTACCCAACGACTCGGCGGCGGACACGCGGTCGGTGCCTCCGTGCTAGTCGACAATGCGTGGGATGTCGGATACCCGGTACTCCTCATGGATGCAACGCTGGCGTCTGCACGCATCTACAGCGCCACGCATTCGTGGACGCCGAGCAGTACCGGTGGATGGTTGCGCGGTCTCGACACGAGAGTGTACCACAACACCGTTGATCACTGGATGGACGATTTCGCCCGCGATGTATCGGAGCGGGAAGTCATGCGCGCGATGAATATGCCGATGTTCGGCAAAACGCGCACAAGCGGATTCCTGAGTCGCGCGGCTATGCGATTCGGCATCCACAACCTCGGCGTCACCCTGGATGGATATTACACCACGGCGTTTGGCGACATGTGGATGTTCAGCGAGTTCGAAACGATTCCTGACATGTACCTGCTGAACCTTGGTGACACGGTTGTGCGCCACGGCGCTGTTGTGGCCGACTGGCAGTTCCCGGTCAGCGCCCGCGCCAATCTTCGGATTAACGGACGGATTGACCACTCGCCGCGCGACGTGGAATCAGAATCAGCGCGAGCCGTTCTTGAAGGACGATGGGAGACCGACGAACTCGCAACAACCTACTCGGTGCCGAATCTGTCAGCCACCCTGGAGTATGCTGTCAATCCGACGACCAGACTTCGACTTTCGACCGCTACCGTCGGGCGGTTGCCAAGCCACGTGGAGAACTACGGGCACTACGTATACAACTATGTAGACGGTTACTTCTACACCGGCAACCCGGGACTCAAGCCCGAACGCAGCCGGCAGGTTGAAGTAGGTGTAGAGCGATACACGGCGCGTTACGCAGTTCGTCTCGGCGCCTACTTCAATCACATCCGCAACTACATTATCGGTCAGGACGACGGCGGATTTCTCTCGCAGAGTTCAACGCTTCGATTCCGAACATACATGAACGCCTCGGCGGCGACGCTGATGGGGGCCGAACTCAGCGGCGTCGTGCAGGTGTTCAGGGCCACCGAGCTGGCTGCGTCAGGGTCTTATACGCGAGGCCAGAATCTTGACGTAGACGAGCCCCTTCCATTGATTCCGCCGCTTTCGGGACTGCTGAGTCTGCGTCACACACGGCAGAAGTTCTGGGGCGAGCTGGAAGCGAGGGCGGCCATGCCGCAGAACCGCGTGTCAGAGATCGTCGCCGAAGAGGATGGGACTGATGGCTACTTTGTTGTCAACCTTCGCGGCGCTTATCAACTGCCGCGTGGCGTTGAGATCAAGGCGGGCGTAGAGAACGTCTTTGACTATTTCTACCACGAACATCTGAGCTTCGGCAACCTACCCAGCCGAGGACGCAATCTGTTTATGTCAGTCGGGTTCAAGATCAACTGACACGCTGGTTGCGACTGAAGACGCAGGTTGCGACTCAAACCTCAGTGGCGACGGGAACGCCGGTTGCGAGTGCGCCCAGTTGGTCTCAGTAGACCATTGCGCCGCGCCTCTGCTTTCGGCGGGGATTGTTCAGCGTCGTCGGGATATCAAATTCGAAGCGGCCCTCATGCTTGTAGACTGTGCCGTCTTTCATGACGAAGTCGATCGCGTACAGCGCATGGATATCCTCCAGCGGGTTTGCCGGCATCGCGACGATATTCGCCGCCAGCCCCTCCTTGATTTCGCCGCTGTTGGCACCAAGCAGATCAGCCGCGTTCATCGTCGCCATGCGAAGGATATGAGCATTCGGCAGGCCCGCGTCTAAGTAGCTGTCTAGGAACCCAATAGTCTGTTCGCCTCGCGTCTTACCCTGTTCGTAGTAGACGACATCTGATCCAAATGCCATTGGCACGCCGATCTCGTACGCGCGTTGGTTTCGGTCGATGTTCGACTCGTACCGTGCTGCGCCAACCCGGGAAGCCGGAAAGTCTGTGCCCACCAGGTACGTGCCGCGCTCAGCCATAAGGCGCAGTGTTTCATCCGAAGGACTGAAACCATGTTCTATGGAGTCAACGCCGCCGAGTACCGCGTTCCGAATGCCTTCGTCAGATGTTGCGTGGGCCATCACCTTCACACCCATTCTGTGTGCTTCGTCCACTGCGACGCGCACGTCCTCTTCTGAGTAGTAGTAGGGCTGATTGTCAATGATCAGCTTGATGACGGTTGCTCCGTAGTGCACATTTTCCCGAATTGCGCGGATGATTTCCTCGTGCGAATCAGCGTACGTGTATTCGGGATTGCCGAGCTCGGGCTTCTCGGGCTGCATCTGGAACTGGCCTCCGAAAGGAGCGATCATGATGCCCGCCGCCACGATGTTCGGGCCGGGAATCCAGCCACCTTCGATCGCACGGCGAAGCGTCACGTCACCGTAGAGTCCGTTGTTGCCGGTATCGCGTACCCAGACAAATCCGGCCT
>JAUIJQ010000130.1 GCA_030431165.1 Rhodothermia bacterium
TGCGGTTGTCGGGTAGGCTGGTCGGATCGTCCCCGCGATGCTGGTACACCACAAAGCCGCGTTGCTCGGGTACGTAGCGGGCGAGTCCGGCATCCGATGTGCCAACCCAGATCGTGCCGTCAGCGCTAGCCAGTAGCGCCGTAACGTTGTTGCTCGGGATTGACGTTGCGTCGCTACCTGCATGACGTACATGACAGTAAGTCGCGGCCGTCGGGTCATACCGGCTGACGCCACCGCGCCACCCGCCGAACCACATGTTGCCGCGCCGATCCTCGTAAATAGACAGAATGTCGGTGTCGCCGAGGCTGTTGACGTCGGATGGCTCGTTCGAAAAGCGCGTGACGTGAGGCGTGCCAGACTCGTCAAAACGCACGCGTTCCAGCGACGGGGCAAACGTCGAAACCCACACCGCCCCGGACCGGTCAGCCATTGCCCCCCTGAGGTCGAGCGTCAAGACATTGTGGTCACCGCCGGTGGGTCCGTGACCGGCCCAGTGACCAACAAGGTGTTCGAAGACTCCCGGCTGGTCCAGTGGCATCCGGTCCACGCCGCCTCGCCAGAGTCCGATAATCAGGGCGCCCGATGAGTCCTGCCCGAGTGATCGAATGAAGTGACTCGCCAGTGTGGTTCTGTCGGCGGGGTCGTGCCGGAAATGGGTGAATGTCCCGGAGGCTGCATCGTATCTACTTAGGCCTTTGCCCTGCGTAGCCGTCCACAGTGTGCCCCGCTGGTCGACAAAGATTGTGCTGACGCTGTCACCCGGTATCGTCGCAGGGTCGGTGTGATCTGCTCTCAGGAAAGTGAATTGATCAGACCCCGGTTGCAGGCCCCCGAGTCCGCCTCCTCGCGTAGCGATCCAGACCGTACCGCTGCTGTCAATCTCGACTGCCCGAACCGAGAGTCTCGGCGATTCGTTTGGGTCTGAAGTACGGCTTGATGCCGGTCCAGATGGTTCGGGGAACGCATACGATTTGGCCTGCTGCGTAGTTGGGTCGAGTCGGCTGATCCCGTTCGCGGTCGCGATCCAGAGGTGGCCGGTCGCGTCTTCAGCGATGTCGTTGATGATGTTTCCGACAATCGATGTGGCGTCGTCTGGTTCGTGTCGATAGACCCGAAATTCCTGCCCGTCGTATCTGTTGAGTCCGTCTGCGGTGCCAAACCAGAGAAAGCCCGTCTTGTCCTGATACACGGATCGAACATAGTTCGCTGACAGGCCGTCTTCCACCGAGAATCGGTCGAACCGTGGCTGTGGTTGCGGACAGACAAGCTGGCCCTTCGCGGGCGATGCAGACGCCGCGAAGAGGGCGAGCAGAAGCGTCACACCCGTCCATCTCACCCGGAGGTTCATTCGTTGTCTGGTCGGCAAGGCAGCCATGTCGGGAAGATAGGGGCACCGGTCGATGGTAGCCGCAACAGGCGCAATGTCGCCACCTGTCGCCGTCTCTTCCACTACTGATTGCCGCCTCGGTGCCTTAGACGGGCGCTGCGGCCCTGCGTCGTCATGCTGCCGTGTATCAACGACTCGAAAATGCCGTATCCTGCGGCATGCGGCTATTCAGTGAACAGGAAATCGGAGCGATTCTCAAGCGGACGGCAGAGCTGTCAAAGCAGGCCGATCGGAGCGTCCAGGACGGATTGTCTTTGGAGGAGATTCAGCAGCTTGCAGCCGATGCCGGTCTGGATCCTGACCTTGTTGCGCGTGCAGCCGCCGAAGTCTCATCGCCCGTTGCGGTCAAGCCCCGTGCGGATTTGTTCGGGGGGCCGCTAGCTTACGCGACCGATGTAGACCTTGACATCGATGTCGACGAAGAAGCGTGGGAGTCGATGTTGCCCGCGATTCGAGCGACGTTCCACGATCCCGGCACGGTGTCGGTGCGCGACGGTACGTACGAGTGGACGGGTACCGGTGGGGAAGGAAACAAGAAGGCGCATGTGCACATCCGAAAGACAGCGTCGGGCACAAGGCTACACGTCTTCTGGAGCCAACTTCCCATGGCAATCCCGTTCTTCATACCGACGCTGATGGCGACGTTTATCTCGCTTCCCATTGTTTTTGAGGAACTGAGTCTTGGGCTTGCGGGCATTCCGGTCGTTGCGATGGTATTCGCTGCGATGTTCATGTTATCCCGGTTCGGCGTGACGACGTTGCGTAAGCATCACATCCGCAAGATTGATCAGCTTTCGAATGACCTGTCGATGATTGCGTACGAGCACGCAACAGCAGACAAGGCGGCCGAGCGCGTTGATACCGGTCCAGAACGTACTGATGACGGCACCGATCACACCGGTCAGATCCCGGAACTCGGTGATGCCATCGAAGCAGATTCGGATGAAGACCTAACCCCTGATCCCGCACTCAGGGACCCGGCACGATCACGACGGGGACAGATCTGAATTCAGACCCGCTACGGACTTGTACAAACACCAATCCGGATTGGACCTGGTTGAGTGTTACCGTCCGTTCCGACTGACCGCGCGCAACCGACCACTGGCTGACGGTACTCACCGTGCGACCGAGTACGTCGAACACGGTCAAGTCCACAACCGCTGGCGCTGAGCTTTCCACCCGGATGGTGATTCGACCCGATGTCGGATTCGGGTACACCGCCGCAATAGACAGAAGCGGTAGATCGTGCGTGGGCTCGTCGTAGCCGTCCGTCGTACTTGACATGCGCGGAAACGACAGCTCCCATAGCGTGCCGGTGCCACCGAATACCATATCGACAACATACAGCGATGTGTCGCGGAGCACGGCGTCGATCGGGTTCGAAAAGCCCGTGGCGATTTGCTCGACTTGCATGCTGTCGGGGCCGCCGAATTCGCTCTCGGGGTAGAACGGGGTAAGAAGGAGGAGGTCTTCGCCCGGGTCGTTGAAGGGATCCAGGAGGTTGCTTCCGGCATTTGTCCAACTCACCACAAACCCGTTCCCGTTGTAGCGCCCGTCCAGGACCGCAGCCGTGTCAAAGACAAGGCCGAGCGGAGAGCGGTGCGGAGTAAGTGAGTAGGCATGTTGACCGGAAACGTCTGCGTCGAACGTTGCTCCGGTCGCAGCGTCGCGAAGGACGTTTGCGTCTGGGCCCACGTTGGCAATCGGATCGGCGAACGTGACGCCGGATGGTGGGGGCGGGTATGCCGGGTCATCGTAGAAGAAGCCACCCTGCGCCGCCGTCGCGGTTGGGTTGAGCAACAGGTCGGATGCCGGGACATATCCGGCGAACTGCATTGGCGTGTCGTTGCCGCCCATCCGCCACGGAAATCCGAAATGCGCACCCTCGCGAATCCAGTTGATCTCGTCTTCGTCGTCCCGATCACCGGAGTTCTCCGTTGCAATCAGGTTGCCGCGCCCGTCAAAGGCCAGGTCAAAGCTGTTTCGTACCCCGTCAGCGAACAGGTAGCCGCCGGCGGCAAGGCTGTCGTCGTCATTGTAGAGGTAAACGACGCCCGGTTCGTCGAGCGGTATTCTGAGAATGGCCGACGAAATCGGCACCTCGCGTAGGTCGTTGATCGAGCCGCTCCGATTCTGAATTTCGCCGTGGTCGGTTCGCGAGCCGGAGTTGACGTAGAGGTACTGGCCGGACTCGTCAACAACAACGCCGTTGAAGAGGTGGTCGAACGCGGTGCCAGAGAGCGGGTAAGGCTGGGACTCGGCTATAGTTGTCCAGGTGTACGGCGTGCCGGGAGTACCCCGAACAACTCGCAGCGACAACTCCGGGCCGTTCACGACGTTGCCGACAACGTAGAGAGCGCCGTCCGGACCGGCGGCGAGGCCGTGAGTCGGGCCGCTTGCAAGTCCGTGATCGGACGATTGAAAGGCAATCGACGACGTGCCGGCGTCCACATCGACACGGTGAATGTCCCCATTCGTGCGCAGGAAGAACAGATTGTTGCTCAACGGGTCGGCGACAAGGCGCACGACTGACGCGGGCACCGATGTCACGGCACGCACAGAGATTTCCGGGTCGTTCGTTTGTACGGACTGGGCGCCTGCGGTGCGAGCCTCAAAACAGACTATAAAGATAAGTGCTGTGAGTCCCAGGCAGGTCGGGCGTTTGGGGGCAATAGTGATAGCGTCGCCTCCTGGTGTTCGTTGCGACTAGTCCACGCGAGCCGGTGAAGCCGTGCTTCACAAAGCTCGTGTTAATGTACCGTTTACATTGGGTTGCCGGGAATTGGGACGCCCCAGATTCCGGCGGCCGCTCGGAAACTAGCGTACAATAGCAAATCGTCCGATCGATGAGGCTGTGACATCCCTCCGGCGTGCGAAGTAGAGTCCCGAGGGCAGTCGACTGACGTCAATCATTATCGAAACGGCTGACTCTCGAGAGACGCATGTCGCCTCGGCGTCGAGAACCCTTCTCCCGATAAGATCGACTACGTCGATTCGAAGGGGCAAGTTGTCGAAGCAGTCTAACGTCAACGTGATCATATTCGACGCAGGATTCGGATGGGCCAGCACTTGCTTCGAGTCCGAGTAAGCCTTAACCGGTACACTATTCAGTACGTGGCTCTGGGAAAAGGCATAGACAGCGCCGAGATCAGCAAATGGGTCACTCGCGTCCGGCTCTGCCGAGGGAGCGCCGACGAACACCGTTCCGCTTCCGACGGCCACGGCTGAACCGAAGTCATCGCGTTCGGCAATGTCGGGTGCGATAACGGCGACGGGTTGCAGCCATCTCTGGCCGTCATACCGAGACACGGCGGCAAGCCCCGAACGAAAACCATTCGCGTCGTGGCCCGGCGCTCCGATTACAACAACGTTCGACCCGAGCGAAATTGAAGCGCCAAATTGGTTCAGGTTTCGCTCAAGCGGAGCCGACAAGATCTGGGTCTCGGTCCAGATGCTGTCGTCTCTTGCGAACATGTACGCGGCCCCGGCATCAACGTCGGCCAGATCGTTCTTGTGCGCCCCGACAGCGATGACGTCCTCGTGGACCGCAACCGAAGCACCAAAGTAGTCTCGCTGGTTGCCGTCACTCGCGGTCAAAACTTGCGTCTGCACCCACGTGCCGGACTTCCGCGTGAACACGTAAGCGGCACCCTGAAGCAGCCCATCGATTACCTGAGTTGGCGCTCCGACAATGGCAGTGTCCCCATAGATGTCAACAGAACTGGCGAAATTGAGATTGGCCGTTGTGTCGGGGACAAGCGTTTGTTCGAACACCCATTCGTCATTTACGAGCCGAAGTACAAACGCCATGTTATTGGGCGAGCCGACGATTGCGAGCGAGTCGTTCGCGCCTAATGCTTGACCAAATCCGAATGGTCTATACGTTGAGTCGCCCGGAAACAACGCCTGTTGCTGAGCCCAAGACGTTCCATCGTGCCTGAATGTTCGAACGCTTCCAACAAAATCTCCGTCTAGCGTATCACTCGGATAGCCGATCAAGATCCAGTCGCTGGCAATCGCCACAGTTGCTCCAAAGTCGTACTGCTCACTGTTCGTCGGCTCGAGTTTTTGCTCTTGTAGCCATGAGCCGGCTGATCGTTGAAAGACGTACGCGGATCCGCGGCCCGTCGCTACGGAACGATCCGCGGGTGCTCCTACGACAGCAAGGTCGCCGTTGACCGAAATGGCTTTGCCGAATGAGGCCTCGGCAACACCGTCGTTGCCGTAGAGGGTGGTGACGGTCTGTCCGTTACTGACGCCCGCCAGCAGCAGGGCCGAGATCGGAATAAGGTGTCGGATTCTCCAGTTCAATGAGTTTGTCAGCGATTATCATTCGTAGCTGATTTGTGCACAATGTATATACTGATTATCCAAAGCTTTTCGGGTATCCTTGGTCTTTGGCACACAAACGACTGACTCGATCAACCGCGTGTACCATTTTCTGCTGTCCCCTGAATCGATTCGGTCCCTTGCGCTCGTTCTGCTGAACGTCGCGATCACTGTGTACCTCGTGCGGGCCCGGTCACGGCGTGGCGCTACCGGCTGGCTCGCCGTCTTTACTGCGGGGATGGCCGCGTTTTACACGGCGCGCCTGGTCATGGCGTCGGTATTCCCGATCGGCCTGCGGTCCCCGCTCGATTACGGTCTGGGTGCACTCGAGGCCATGGCTGTCCCGGTCGCGCTCGGTGCCCTGCTACAGTTTGCGTTTCGATTCCTTGGTAATCCGTTTCCACGCGAATCGCGTGCTGCCATGTACGTTGCAGCGTTGGCTGTGTGTGGGATGGCCGCGCTTGTTATCTCGGATATCGTCCAGCATAGGAACAGCGGTAGCTGGCGAGTTGCCTATACGTTCACCTGGCTCGCTTTCAGTTTCTGGTCGATGATTGTACTGCTACGCAAGCGGCGCCGGAGTGGCAGCGACGGCAGGGCGTTTGGCACGTTTGCCGGACTGTGTGGACTGTTCGCCGTGCTGCTTGTCGTTATTCTGATAACGGGGTCGCTACTCCCCGAAAGCATGTGGCCATTCACCCTTCTTGGTGTTTACGCCTACTTCTTCGGACTCGTTGCGGCGTACGTCAACCATGCACCTACGCCTACGCCGTTCCAGGTCAGGATTCTTGGTATTACGACAACGCTGGTCTTGGCTGTCTTTGGTATGACTGCCATCGTCCTGTATCCGCCGTCTGATCTGGCACGCAACGCAGGATTTGACCCGGCCAGTGAATCCGCCCTTGCGTTTTCCCCCGACGCACTTGGAGGTTACGCGGTGGAGCAGGCGGTCGGAGGCTTCGCTACCGACCGGGGTGAAACGATTGATTTTGGCGACTCGACCGAGGTCATCGTGGACCTTGGTTTTCCGTTTCCGTTTATGGGGCGCACGGCAGATTCCGTTACCGTCGGAAGTGCGGCGATTGTGGTTTTGGAGCCTGATCGAAATCCGCCGCCGGGTGGTTACGATCCATACGGTGCGCTGGATGCACCCGTGATTGCACCACTGTTTGTGCCGAGCATTCCGGTGTTCGCACGGCAGCGTGAGGATGGGGTCGACGTCACATTTGTGCGGCGCGACTCAGCGCGAGTCGTCTTTACATGGGAAATGATGCCTGTTATTCCGGATGACGCGCCGCTCGTTGCGCAGCTTATCCTTGAACGAGATGGTCGATTCGTCATCGGCTATACGCGGTCCGCGTCGGGTGAGTCGCTTCCGGCTGATGCACCGTTTGGCGTACGTGGTTTTTGGAATAGCCCTGGCGACGTTGATCGCGGTGTCGAGTGGTCAGGGCTGCCGGGCTCGTCGATTAGTCCGGGGCGCGGCGTCATACACGACATAGGGCTTTCGATGATGCGTGCCGGTCACATTCCGTCCCGGCGACTACTCATGCTGATGCTTGCATCGCTGGCCTTTGTGTTTCTTGTTTATCCGCCCGTGTTCAGGGCCGGCGTGGTGCGCCCGTTGGAGCGACTACTTGATGGCATGCGCTCGGTGAGTGACGGTGATCTCGACGTCCAGGTTGCCGTGGGCATGAAAGACGAGATCGGGACTGTAACCGAGTACTTCAACGAAACGACCAACGCGCTCCGTAGTGCGGATGCGCAGTTGAAGTCGCATGCCGAGACGCTCGAGCGCAGGGTTGATGAACGCACGGCGGCGCTCAACGCGTCACTCGACAACCTGCGTGCCACGCAGGAACAGCTCGTGCAGCAGGAAAAGATGGCGTCGCTTGGTCAGCTCACGGCCGGCATCGCGCATGAGATCAAGAACCCACTCAACTTCATTAACAACTTCTCCGACCTGAACACCGAACTCACGGAAGAGCTGGAGGAAGCTGTCGCGAATGGTGAAGACGTTGCGGAACTGATCGCCAGTCTGAAGCAGAATGCACAGCTTGTTGCCGAGCACGGGCGGCGGGCGG
>JAUIJQ010000131.1 GCA_030431165.1 Rhodothermia bacterium
GCGAAAGCTTGTTGATGCCGCTGGTGGCGACGGGCCTCGACTTCGGGAGCTTGCCCGGTCGCAGGTCGAAATCTCAGATGGTCTGCGCGTCGTGACCGATTCGTTGACGAACCTCGCTCGCCGAATTCCGCAGATGTCGAGTGCCTTGCAGGAGCGGGCGGCCGAGGGATTACGCGATATGTCCAACGCCACCTCGTCAATGTCAGACCGTGTCCCGGCGCAGGCATCGGGACATCAGCGTGCCGCGATGATGCAGCTGAACGAGCTTGCGCTTATGCTCTCAGACCTGCTCGGATCGATGAACAATCCGTCGGGTAGCGGCGGAAGCTCGATGGAAGAGATGATGCAGCAGATGCAGCAGATGGCCGGCGATCAGCAGCAACTGAACAATCAGATCCAGCAGATGCTGAATGACATGGCGGGTCAGCGGCTGACGCAGGATATGCAGGAACGGATGCGGTCCATGGCCGGCCAGCAAGATGAAATGCGTCGGCAGCTGAAAGAGATGTCGCGTAACCCGGAGCTACGCGGAAAAGCGTTGGGAGATCTGGACAAGATCGCGCAGCAGATGGAAGAGACCGTTCGCGAACTCGAACGGCGGCGTGCAAGCCGCCGAACGGTTGACCGGCAACAAGAGATTCTCACGAGGCTGCTCGAAGCGACCCGATCGATGCAGGAACGGGGCAAAGAGGACAGACGGGAGAGTCGCACGGGCGAAGACGCACCAAGAAGCAGTCCGGCGGCACTGCCTCCAAACGAGCGTCTCGATGCCCTTCGCAGGGATCTGATCAGGGCGCTTGAAGCCGGCTACTCAGCCGACTACGAAGAGCTCATCAAGCGCTACTTCGAGGAACTGCAGGGAACCGTAGGTCAGTAGCGGTACGCTAAGCCGATTTGTAGCTGGCCGCTTCCGGCGGTGCGGCGAACATTTGTCGCGTACGCGACCACGTCTTCTCGAAGAACGCGCTCCGCCTGTAGGCTGCAAGTGCGTCGAGGTCCTCCCACTGGCTGATCGTACTCATCACGTTGGGGTAGCGAACGTCGCGCAGCAGTAGCACAGAATGACAACCATCGGTCGCTCGAATATGTTCGGATACTTCCTGGAACAGCGCTTCGAAGTCCGCAATATGCGCGGGGTCAAAGGTCATCCGGACAATCCTTGTAATCACGAGTGCCTCGCGGGTTTTTCGTAGAATGTGCTCGTTGTCTTCGGTCGCGGACAACGATAACGCCCCTCGACAAAACTCGCCAACTACGGAAGCACCCAATGTTTGCCTCGCAGCGCCTGTGCCGGTCATGGATAACAAAGATTCCCGGGCATATGCGGCGTCGCATTGGCGCTGTCTGCAGCGGATTTATACTGACGACGTTGCTTCTGGCTGGATGTACCCGCTCTGGTCAAGACGCCGCATCGCAGCGCCCGCCCAACGTGCTATTGATCGCAATCGACGATCTGAATGACTGGGTCGGGGTGCTTGGCGGGCATCCGCATGCGATTACGCCCAACATCGACAGGCTCGCCGCACGTGGCGCTCTGTTCACGAGTGCCCACACGCAGGCCCCTCTCTGTGGGCCGTCCCGGGCAAGCATCATGAGCGGACTGCGGCCATCGACCACCGGCATCTACGGGCAGATTAATGACGATCAGCTTCGCGACGCACATCCCGTCTTGAACAATCTGCGATTCCTGCCTGAGTACTTCGCCGACCATGGGTACCACACGATGGGAGTCGGCAAGCTGTTTCATCAACACGCGCCGGATGGCGTGTTCGCAGAGTCGGGTGGGCGCGAGCCGGGTTTCGGCCCGTTCCCCGAAGAGCGGTTTCACTGGGAACGCGAAGGCACTTCGACGGACTGGGGGAGCTTCCCGGAAGCAGACTCGCTGATGCCGGATTACCGATCAGCAACGTGGGCATCAGCGCGCCTCGCCGCGGAGTACGGCGAGCCCTTCTTTCTCGCCGTCGGCTTTCTCCGGCCTCACGTGCCGTGGTATGCGCCGCCGACGTGGTTCGACAAGCACCCGATCGATTCGCTGGCGCTACCATCGTATCGCGCCGACGATCTGAATGATGTTTCGGCGACTGCACTGGCCATGGCCACAGTCCCACCGATGCCGACCACGGATTGGGCTATAGCCGCTGGGCAGTGGGAGGCGATTGTACAGGCGTACCTGGCAAGTGTCTCGTTTGTTGATGCGCAGGTTGGCCGCGTACTTGATGCGCTCGATGCTTCGGGACATGCCGACGACACGATAGTCGTGCTATTCTCGGATCACGGCTATCACATCGGCGAAAAGGGAAGGTTCGCAAAACACTCTCTTTGGGAACCGGCGACGCGTGTACCACTTGTGGTCGCGGGTCCGGGTGTTCCGGGCGGTGTACGCGTCCCCGCGGCTGTTGAATTGCTGGACGTGTATCCAACGCTCGTCGACCTCGCCGGACTGCCGGAAAATGACTCGAATGAAGGGGAGAGTCTACGATCCGTTATCACCGTGTCCGATGACGAAGATGCCGATGTCGCGATCACGACGTACGGACGACAGAATCATGGCCTTCGTGCGGGCGCACTCCGGTACATCCGGTACGAAGACGGCTCTGAGGAGCTCTACGATCTTGATCTGGATCCAGAGGAGTGGACGAACCTGGCTCCGGATCCCCGCTACCGCCACGTCATGGATAGCCTTGCCCAACGGCTGCCGGCCCGGGATGCGGAATGGTCGGCGCTTTCCGAGATCGATGCCTACGAGTACTTCCGCGACCAGCGTCGACGCTCAATCGACCGAGGCGAACAGGAGCGACGCTAGGCCGCAGTTACCTTGAGCAGGTGGCGTGCAACAGCACACGACATACAGCCACCTCGGTCGCAGCGCGTCCTGTAGAGCTGGTGCAGCCCCTGCGATTGGACCAGAGAGTCAACAACAACGCCAGCGTCCTCAAATCGTCTGGTGAGCTCATCCCGCTCCGGTCGAAGAGCCGACAGTGCCCCGAACGCACTTCGCTTCAAAACGTGGTTGCCAGTTAGTTCTGCGTGCGTCAATGCTACGGGCAGTATCGCGTTTGCGATGATGCGGTCTTTCCTGTCTCTGCCGATACGCGACTGGCGTTTCGAGGTTTGTCTGTCAAGCCGAACGTGGTCATTCCAGAATGCCCCGGGATCTGAGTCCATGAGGACCCGAAGGGCAGGGAGTGGCTTCGAGGTTCCAAGTGCAGCGCAGATCCGCTCCATTGCTCCGGTCCCGAGAAGAGCCCCGTCTTCAAACAAAGCGGCGCCCTGGGCAATTCGGAGGGACGGGAAGTTCGCCGGCCGCAGTCTGAAGTAGGACCAGGAAACTGATCTCATGCGCGGGAGCTTGTCCCTCGAAAGCTCGAAGTACCGTTCGCGGAGCGCTGCGGCGAACGGTTCAAGTGCGCACGTCTTTCCCTCAACTCGGGAGTCGGTGAGCATGCCGGCTGTTCCGAATAAGAGGGCCTGCCTGTCCACGAGTGGCAGGCCGCGCAACGTTGACGCTTGAAGGCGTCGCGCCAGGTCAAGCATCTGCCCTCCATTCTTTGCGTATCCGAGGCTCTCGAACGTTGCCTGGAACAGGAGGTCGTCGATGCCTCCCGCGGCTTCGATGTTCTGGGCGAGCAAGCGACGACGTTCGTCTATGCGTTCATATCCCAGTTTCTCGATCCAGCCCGACATAAGCTCGGACGGGACCTCGGCCAGCTTTGCCCCGCACGCAAGCTCACCGGGAGGTGGGCGAAGCTGTAGCAGGCGGAACAACTGCCTGATCGGTTTCCCTATGAATGGCAGCAGGACGAGCTCGGGCAACACGCTATCGTCTGCGCGGCGAAGTCGGTCCGTCCAGATATCCGCGTACAAGACCACGTGAAGTACCACGGCATTATATCTCGGATCGTGGTCGTGGCGGTGAGCAGTCCAGTCAGAGGACCGAAGATGGATCTCAATGTCGCCGCTCCACTCCACGCCGCCAATAACGACGCGTGCGTCCCGGAAGTCAGGGCCGTTGTCTCGATTTGGCCGGCCGGTATCAAGAATTCGGACGGATTGGCCGCGGGTCGTTGACAGTCGGCCAGTGTCGAACAGCAGGCTGTACCAGATGTCCTGGATAAACCGCTCGGGTACCGACCTGAACGATGCGACGGGTTCCGATAGCAGGGGCGGCCGATCTGGGGCCAGCCGTCTGCGAAGTGCGGGATAGTTCGCTTCAGGTAGTCTACCGAGTAGTTGTTGCAGCCACATCGACATCGCCTTTTTCCCAAAGACACGTCGATTGTCCGTTCATAACCTCCTCAGCCTCAAGCGCCCGGTCACAACGGTTTAGTTCGACACCGCAGTACGCAACTGTTCAGTCGCAGCGAGCCGAGGCAAAGTCGGCGCCTATGCCGGTTGACCAGGCCTTGACAGCAGGGCGGCCAGTCGCCTTGCCTCTACACCCGCCGCTTCGGCGAAGTCTTCGTCTGCCGAGGCATAAAGAATTGATCGACTCGAATTGACCAGAATGGCTCCGTCAGTAGTCCAGCCGCATCGAACGGTTGCCGCCGCGTCTCCACCCTGCGCGCCGACGCCCGGAATCAGTAGCGGCAGTGTTGGGGAGGCGGCCCGCACAGCCTTGACGTCGGCTGTTCGAGTTGCGCCGACGACCAGTCCGGCTGCACCAGCGTATTCGCTGTCCCAGTGATTTGCACGAGATGCGACCTCGAGAAACAGCGGTTTCTGGCCACCATGAAGCTGCAGGTCATCTGCGCTGCGATTGGAAGTGCGGCAGAGAAGGAATACAGCCTTGTCGGGATGTTCGAGAAATGGCGCAACAGAGTCTGATCCCATGTAGGGCGACAAGGTGATGGCATCGAACGACATTGCTTCGAAGAATGCCTGCGCGTAGAAGCGAGCGGTGTTCCCGATGTCGCCGCGCTTTGCGTCGGCAATTGTTATGACGCCCTCAGGCACAAGTGCGAGCGTACGTTCCATCGCACGCCATCCACGCTCGCCATGCAGCTCATAGAAAGCGAGATTCAGCTTGTACGAGGCGGCAACACCAGCCGTGGCATTGATGATGGCCGCGTTGAACGAAACGATTTGATCCTCGACATCGGGGTTGGCCGCGCAGACGACCTCCGGGAATCGGAGAGGGTCAGGGTCGAGTCCGACACATAAACATGTGCCGGCGCGCTCGAGTGCATTCTGCAGCCGAGTTCGAAATGGGGACTGTGACGGTTTGGTCAAAAGCGACGAGCCTTGATTCATATCTGGAACCCGACAATGTGGCTTCGGTAAGCAATCCGAATGGCCACACAGCCACAGACAGCGTGTTTTGTCGGATTTAGTTGTGCCGCGGGGCGGCGAGCACGATTTGTCGGTGGCTGCGTATTTCTTGACTGAAGATACGAGCGGTCGATACTTCCGTTCTACGTGCAGTTGCTCCAGGCGGAGCCATCTTCGGCAGCACAATAAAACTTCCAGACGCAGCTATGGCGAACCCGAGTCTCTCCAAAATGAAAGGCGTTTCGGCGCGTGACCGCCGGATGATCGAGGACATCGAGGTGATGTTGGGTCCCGAACCGACAGAAATGGGTTTTGTCAAGAATCTGTTTTGGGGACGCTTCCGGGAGGAGCTGGTATTCCCTTACCCGATTCCAAGCCGCCAGGAAAAGGAGCGCTGCGACGCCTTGTTGGAGCGACTTGAGGTGTACCTGAAGAACGAGCACCCGGCTGTACAGATCGATGCGGAAGAGCGAATCCCCGAGTGGTGCATCGACAAGTACTTCGAGCTGGGCGTGATGGGGATGACCATCCCCGAAGAGTACGGTGGTCTTGGGCTCGGCGTTTCGAGTTACAACCGCGTCCTCGAGATGATCGGCAGCTATTGCGGATCATCGGCCGTGATGATATCCGCCCACCAGTCGATTGGCTGTAAGGCGCTCATGCTCTTCGGTACCGAAGACCAAAAGCGTGAGTACCTGCCGAAGGTTGCCCGCGAGTATCTGTCCGCGTTCTGCCTGTCAGAGCCTCAGGTCGGTTCTGATGCGGCCGGGCAGGAGACGCGCTGTGAAAAAAGCGAGGACGGCACCTACTATATCCTGAACGGCGAAAAGAAGTGGAGCACTTCCGGCGCACTTAGCGGGATGTTTACGGTAATGGCCAAGCAGCAGGTGATCGACCCGCGCACCGGGAAGCAGAAAGAGGCCGTAACAGCCCTGATCGTTACGCCGGATATGGACGGCGTCGACGTGTTCCAGAAGAACCGCTCGAAGACGGGTATTCGCGGTACGTGGCAGGCTCGAATCCGCTTTACGGATGTGCGCGTACCCGCCGAGAACCTGCTGCACAAAGAGGGCAAAGGCCTGAACGTTGCACTGACTTGTCTCAACTACGGCAGATGCACGCTGTCGGCCGGTATCACCGGCGCTGCCAAGCGTGCTCGCGACCAGGCTACGAAGTGGGTACAGACACGCTACCAGTTTGGCAGGCCGCTCGCGGATTTTGAGCTCGTGCAGCAGCGCATCGCACGGATGGCCGCGTACACTTATGCGATGGACGCCGTCCTCTATCTTGTGACGGGTATGCTGGACCGCGGCGACTCAGACATCATGGTCGAAACCGCGATCAACAAGCTCTTCTGTTCTGAGTTCGGATGGCACGTGATCGACGACGCCATGCAGATCCAGGGCGGCGAAGGCTACATGACCGAGAACGAGTTCGAACGCCTCTGGCGCGACAACCAGATCCACCGCATCGTCGAGGGCTCCAACGAAGTCATGCAGTCGTTCATTTTCGCGTATGGCGGAAAGCAGCTCGCCGAGCAGATGCTTGGAATCCAGGAAGCGCTGGGCTGGGACGACGCGTCCGCGCCGTCAGAAAACCTGAGCCGGCTTATGCGCAACGGCACCAACGCGACGCTGCTGAAACGAGCGGTTCCGCTTGCGCTGCAGCTGTTCGCTGGCATCAAGCCCGCCGCCCCTGAGATCTTTGGTTGCCATCCGTCGCTTCAATCGCACGCGGCGCGTCTGGCCCGTCTGGTGCAACTCCACTCGCACTACTTCAAGCTTGCGAGTAAGTGGCATCGGGAAGAAATCATCTCGCGCCAGGTCGTCCAGGCACGCGTCGCTGACAACGCGGCGTATCTCTTTGCGCTCACAGCATCGCTTTCGCGGGCCGATGCCCAGATTCGAAGCGGCGTGCGCGGACTCGAGTATGAGCGCGACCGGACGGCATTCGATCACCTGTTCGACCTGCTTGAACTGAAGATCAGGGACAACGTCCGTGAGCTCCGTACAAATGCCGACGCCAGCATGGCTGAGGCGGCTACGGCGGCTCGTCGACACAACGACGCCCTGCCGAACGGGGACTACGTAATCCACGAATCTTCGCCGATTGCGGGCGGCACGGGCCGTCCAGTGGCCGAGAAGTTCGTGAAGCAGTTCCGCGGAGATCGGTACATCAGTGCCGGCGGCGACGGACACGTCGACCCGGCAAACGTAGTTTGACGGGATCGGTCGCGAGTGCGACACGCGCTCGGCAGTACTAGTTCGATGAAGCACCCCTGCCCGCGTAACGCGCAGGCAGCGGGTTACCGTCTCGTTCGTTGTCGAATATCCACGACATGATCCACCAGCGCTGCCCGTCGTGGAACAGCTGGATGCTGTTGATTCCACGGCGTTGCGGTTCATTTTCGTAACGGTCGGATGTCGCAAACGTGCTCCACACGTGGGCGACGCTCCCGAAGCGCTCGGTAATGCGGTGGATTTCCCACTCAAAGAACGGTGTCCGGCGCGGGCCTCCAGTGAGCTCGTAGTA
>JAUIJQ010000132.1 GCA_030431165.1 Rhodothermia bacterium
CAATGGCTGAGTCATTTCTCGCAGACGGGAAGGTCCATTTTGTTCACTTCCGGGATGTGGAGGGCGACAAAACCGATTTCACCGAGACGTTTCACGACAATGGGCCAACCGACATGGCGCGGATGGTTTCGTTGTACGAGCGCTACGTCGGCCACGCTCCGATTCGACCCGACCACGTACCGACGCTCGCAGGTGACGACAACAGCAAGTTCGGATACACGATGCGCGGTCGCCTGTTCGCGATGGGCTACCTGAAGGGACTGATCGACGGCACCAAAGCTTCGATCGCAAACTAGGAGCCAGAGCCCGCGGCACCTGGGAACGCCTCAAGCAGCCTGGTCATCGTCAGCGGGTAATCTCGACGAGGCACCCGGCGCGTGTCGGATGATCTCTGACGATTTGGTCTCCGGCAACATCGCGCAGTACCCAGAGGATCAGTGCGTCGCCGCCTGCTGCGAGCGTGAAGAGCAATCCGAACAGGAACGGCGCTGCGTTACCCATCAGCAGCCCGACTCCAAGCGGCAGCAATCCGATGAGGACTCCCGGAGCCACTGCACCAATGCGATAAGCCCGCACGGTCATGGGTGCTGAGCAGTGCGCGTAAGGGGTCAGTATGCGCCATGCAAAGCCAAGCCTGACGGTGCCGGGCGGCGGATTTGCCGCGTACCGCCATCCCGCGACGTGGAGCAACTCATGTACGAGCGTACCAACCGCAATGACAAGAACGATGACGAGCAGAGACGTAGACGCTACCAGGTCGAACAGGGGCTGCCAGCCGTAGAGCGCAACAAATCCTGCGAACGCTGCCACGACGACAGGGCCGATGATCAGCAGCGCCGCGACGTTTGCCGCAAGAGCGGAAAACGACCGGTCCTCAAACTGCTGCTCTCCCTCAAGTAACTGTGTCTCTCCCTCGATCAACGCGTACGCCGGGTAAATAAAGGAAGCGGCCGACCCCAGAAGGTGCCGGCCGCATTCCTGAGCCTATCGTCGGCGGCAGGTGCCGCGACTATCTCTGGCCTAGTTGCCTGATGCAAGGTTGCGCAGCAGATCAACGAGCATCCGAACCTTTGCCGGATCAGCCGATGACGCTGCTTCGCGACCAAGGGTCGTTGCGAGACGCGTGAGCGCCGAGCGACGTGCTGAGCCGCTTGCACTCTCTGCATTCTTGATGTCTGACCGGATTGACGCTACCCGTCCTTGCGGCATGGCTTTGTCACGCTCGAGCTGGTCCACGTACGACTGGGCAACAGCAAACGATGACGGCCACACAAATTTCGGCTGTCCCTGTGCGTTGAGGTAATCCAGTCGAACCGACTTCGCTGCAGCGATCTCGTTTTCAGAAATCCAACCGCTCGGCTCCAGCTCAAAGATGTCGAGGCCACGCGAGATTTCTGATGAGACAATCGCGCCATTGTACCAGTAGACAGACCATGAGCCACCTGACGCCATCCGCGCTGCGTCAACCGGGCCGCGGTCGTGGTAAGCGATCTCAACCGGGTTGTTCGGATCAGTCCAGTCAAAGATCGAGATGCCACCCTGGTACCACGATTGCACCATGATGTCTCGTCCGGGGATTGGAATCAGCGAACCATTGTGAGCAACACAGTTTTCCTGCGACGTCTGCGCGGCCGGAAGCTTGTAGTAGCTCTGGAAGTCCATCTTGCCATTCTCCAGAGTGAAGATCGCGTTGGCGCCCCATTCTACGGGATCGGTCGCGCGGCACTTCGGCTGGCCGCCTCCACCCCACTCGTCGGTGAAGAGGACTTTCGTTCCGTCGTTGTTGAACGTGGCTGAGTGCCAGTAGGAGAAATTCGAGTCAGCAACCGCGTCAATTCGAACCGGGTTGGCGGGATCGCTGATATCGAGCAGCAGTCCGTAGCCTTCACACGCACCACCGGCCAATCCGATTTCGGGATAGAGCGTGATGTCATGGCACTGCGTCGGGCCCGGACGCGGACCGTCGTCATCGCTATCGTTGTCAGGGGCACCGAAACGTTCTGCAATGATCGCAGGAAGGGCCTCACGGAAGGCTGCGCTGTCAGCAGCGGTTGCCACGTCACCTTCGCGCGATTCCATGAACTGAGCCAGCATCGGGCCGACAAAGCGTGACGGAAGCACGCGCTCCTGGCCAAACAGTTCTACGACAAACTCACCGCGTGCCTTGGCGGCCTGGATTTCAGCAATGTCAGCAGGTGAGAGACCGTGCTGAGGCGGGGCTACCAGATCCTGGAAGATGCGTGGCGAGTTGACGATGGCCGCCTGCTCGGGATGCGCCAGTGGCACCTTGATGACTTCAATCCGGAAGAGTGCCGAGTTCGGGTCTTCATCCGGCGAAGCGGCAACACAGCCAGCCAACTCGTCAGACGGACGTACCGGTGCTGAACCCGAGACGTAGATGTAGACGTTCTCGTCGTCGTTCGGGTCTTTCAGAACAGAGTGCGTGTGCGAGCCGCGGCAGGTCTGGACGTTCGACACATACATCGGATTACGGATGTCGGTAATGTCGAAGATTCGGATACCACGCAGCCGGTCGTGGCTGACGGCATCCTGAACACCCTGTGAACCGCAGTCCAGGCGACCACCAAGGCCCTCACCGGATACGAACATCAGATCACCATAAACAGAGACATCGCTCTGGGACGCCGGGCACAGGTACTCCGTGACGAGCACCGGCTTGGCCGGATTCGAAATGTCCCAAACAATGACACCGTTGTAGTTGCCCTGGATCGCGTAGTTGCCTTTGAATGCGAGGTCAGAGTTCGTAACGCCGACAAAGTCCTGTGGCGGCGCTGTGGTCGATGCCAACTTGAGGTTCCACAAGGCCTGTTCGGCATCAAAGAGACCCGCACCAAGGCCAACGCGCGGATCCGGGCTTGGCGCCATTCTGGATGCGTCATCACCGGTCATCGGCTTGGCGTCCATCATGTCGCCGTCGGATGCGGCATCCATGTCGCCCATGTCGGCCATTGGCGCGTCAGCTTGCTGCGTAACGGGCTTGGGGGCGCACGCCGATACACCGACGAGCACTGCCACCACAAGCAGCGAAAAGAGGGAATTGGACGTCAACCGGTTACCCGGCAGACTTGGTAGCACTTTGCCTTTCATTGGTATGGTCTGGTTGGATGCAGGGAGAGCCGTGGGCGCTGCACGGCAAGGTCATGGCCTTGGCCACTAGTCGTCGAGCGCCTCAAGCATCAGCTTCATGCGCTCGATCTCAGTCAGCTGATCGACATTGATATCGGATGCCAGCTTGAACGAAGCTTCGTCGATGGCCGCACCATCCTGGCTGAAGAGTTCGTCCACCATCGTCACAGCGCCGCTGTGATGCTGGATCATGTATTTCAGATACAGGCGGTCAAACGCACGACCCCGGGCTTCACTCAGCTCACGCAACTGCTCGGGCGATAACATGCCCGGCATGTTTGTGTGGTCGTGCATAGCGTGGTCACCGCCACCGTGAATCATCAGATTCAGTCCGTCGATGTGGACTTCGGGCACCGGCTGGTCCCGGTCCCGCAGCCACTGCTGCATCGACGCAATCTCATCGTTCTGGGCATTGATAATGCGTGCCGCCAGCGTCTGCACCGCGGAGCCGGCTCCGTTCTCGGGGGCGAGGCGCGACATGATCAGCGCCTGGGCATGGTGGCCAATCATGCCGGTCATGAAGTCGACGTCGGCCTGTGTGAATGACCCGCGAGCGCTGTCAAGGCGCGCCCAGTACAGTGACTCCAACGCAGCCGTCTGCGCGCGGTCGCCGGTTTCGGCGTCCATTACCTCGATAGACTTCGTTTCCTGACTGCCAACAGCGGCTGTGTCAGATGTCGTCAGCTCGTTGCTCCCGCTGCAGCCCGCCTGTAGAAACGCGACCGCGACAGCAACGAAAAAAATCACCCGGCGGGTGCCGTCCATAAGTCTCAATCGTGAGTGGCCGAACTTGAAAAAAGATAGGGATTACGCGGATCCGTACGAACCCGGTCCCCCGCTCATACGCCCAATATGCTAGTAATATGTCTCAATGTGGTGACCAAACTGCATCTTACGCGCACATTCACGGACTAACTTGGCCAGGCGCTTCTCGAACTCAGCCCCTCGATTACGCGCGTGATCGACGTATGCCGCCCGTATTCGTTGATATGACGGCGCTGTGGACTTGAAAAAGGCCCATGCACCCGGCTCAGCCTCAAGCGCGCGCCGAATATCCGGCGGAATCTCAAACACCTCCGGACGGATGTCTCCCGCCCGCTCGATTACGTCTTCCAGAACTGCACCCCTGGCAATCAACCGGGCCATGCGCTCCTTGTTTGTCTGTGAGTACGCCGAGCCTTGTCGTCGGGGACTAAACCGCTGCGCGTAACACTCCTCGTCGATTCCACGGCGCGTACTGTCTATCCAGCCGAAGCAGAGCGCCTCTTCGACCGCGTCATTGTAGTTGAGGCTCGGCTTGTCCGACGCTTTTCGGTAAGAGACAAGCCAAACGTCGGATTCAGTTGCATAATGCCTGGCAAGCCAGTCGCGCCAGCGCGTTCGCTCAAAGACGTACAGCGTATTCACGGGCGTTCCTGATCAAGAAGTGATCGTTGACCGGGCAGCGGCACGACACCACTGTGCACAAACTGAATTACGTCTGGATCAACAAAGATATCCGACAACGTAAGTGGGCGGGTCAGAACGAGTCCGCCCAAGGAGCGCACGCGACTCAAAGCGACGTACGTCTGGCCCGCGGCAAACGCGCCGTGGCCCATATCAACGACAACGCGGTCCAATGTCTTGCCCTGGCTGCGGTGAACGGTCAGGGCGTATCCAAGACGAAGTGGTAGCTGCGCGTAGGTGCCGACCGGCTTTGTGGTGATGCCGGCGCCGTCCGCGGCCGCCGCGTATTCGTTCATCTCCCAGATCTCCTGCCCAACCCATACGTCGTCGCCACCGGCATCAGCGAGGCTGACGCGTACCGCGTCCTCTTCAATTTCCTCGACCGTCCCCACCGTACCGTTGACCCACCGGCGCTCGCGGTCATTCCGAACAAACATAACGTGCGCGCCAACCTTGAGCGAAAGAACGCTGGGGGCGGGCAGCGCGTTCTCCTGGACATCGACGAAGCGACCGGCCGCTGAGGCACGAAAGATCGTCCCCTCTCCGTCGAGCATCGCCATCCTGCGCGCATTCTGCCGGTTGGCGACGCGATTTGTGGGCGTCAGCAAAACAACAGCGTCATCCGGCGGCGGGTCGTAGCCGGGATCCACGCGCGCGTTGAGCAGTGCCAGGTGTTCTTCAGTACAGCGCCCTTCGCGGATTGCGCCCAACGCCTCCACAAACTCCGGCTCGGTCTGACGAAATACATGTCTGAGTTCGATGGTGTGCACCCCGGCCGATCGCAGTGCCCGCGCCGCGAAGAAGTGGGGTGTCCCGTAACGCTGATAGATAAACGCCTTTTCGGCATCTTTGACGACAGGCGGTAACTGCAACAGGTCGCCAATCATTATGAGCTGCACGCCACCAAATGGCTCCCGCACGCGCTGCCTGTTGACACGCAGAAACTCGTCCATGGCGTCGAGCAGGTCCGGACGAACCATGGATATCTCATCTATCACCAGGGCATCCAGTCGCTGATAGACGTCACCGTCGGGAAGACGCGCAATGCGGAGAGAAGCCGCCGGACGAGCAGGAAATCGAAAAAACGAATGCAGCGTCTGGCCACCGACATGCATTGCCGCGAGGCCCGTCGGGGCAACCACGGCCGCGCGCTTCCTCGTCTGAGCCCTGAACAACTTCAGGAGCGTCGACTTGCCGGTTCCGGCCCGGCCCGTGATAAACACGTGACCGGATTCGTACTCCATTGCTTCAAGTGCACGCTTGAAGTCGTCCGTTATTTCTACGCTGTCTGCCGTGGTCTGCTACACGAGGAAACTGATTGCCGAGACAACTACGGTAACGATAAGCAAGCGGTGCATCCACCTTGTTGCATTGGGCACGCGACTCACGAAGCGAACCGCCAGCCACGCCCCGACCGCCTGCGCCAACGCCATAGCCAGGCCAAATCCGACGTGGACCTGGTCGTGCATAAAGAAGATGACGAGTGTAGGAATGCAGTACGCCAATACGATGAGCTGCTTGATTCCGTTTGCGGCGGTCAGCGTGTAGCGACTGGCCATGACGAGGGCGGCCAGCAGGAACAAGCCGACGCCCGCCTGAATGAATCCGCCATAAACGCCAATCGCAAAGAAGGCGATGACGGTCAGTGGATGTCGACTTCGCGAATGGTCGCGTGCTGATTCGTGCAGCCACCGCTCGGGACGTATGAGCAAGAAACAAAGCATTACAACCATCAGGACGCCGATGGTGTAGTTCATTGCGGCCTCGCTCAATGAGACAGCGATCCTCGATCCAACAACTGCGCCGCCCAACGCGGGCACCACGGCCCATTGCGCACCATCAAACGAGACGAGATTGTTGCGCTTGAACCCCGATAGTCCAACCGCACTCTGGATCATGACCCCGATGCGATTTGTGCCGTTTGCAACGGGCGCCGGCAACCCGCAGATAAACACGAAGATCGGCAGGGTAATCAGCGATCCACTCCCCGCGAGTGTGTTGATGATGCCGGCGGCGACGCCTCCTGCAAGGAACGCCACGGCCTGCCAGAATCCGATGTCGGCACCAAATACGTCAGGCATCGAGGATGGGCAGGTATGCGCGCCACGGACCGACGGCCGCCTGATAACGTTTGGCCATGACACGCACGGTCTGGGCAATGTGTCCGAGGTCGTGTGCGACCCAGGTCGCGACAAGCTGCTCCATCGTCACGGGCCCGAACTCCGGGTGACGCGCCTCAAGCCGCATCGCGTCTTCGCCAAGCGCCAGGGCGTCAAGCTTCGCAAGGTTGTCGCGGCGCAGGGACGCAAAGCGGTCCAGTAGCTCGTCCAGCGAGGCTCCCGCGTTCGCGGTCAGGTGCCTGAACCGGTCAAACGGCTCAAACGTTGCCGCCGGGTCGCCGGCGACGATCGTATTGATTCGTGGAAGCCAGTCGTGTAATTCCCCGTCGATCAGGTGACCAACAACATCAAAGGGACTCCATGTGTCGGGACCTTCGTGCGCCCGCGTCCATTCGTCTCCAAGCCCTTCAAGCAACGCGCGAAACACATCGGGCGTCTTCTGAAGCACCTGCCTGCCCTCGGCAACTACAGTCGCGATCTGCCTTTCAGATGTGTCCATATGTCGGATAGGTCCATGTGTCGGATGTGCCCATGGGTCGGATGTATCCATGGATCGGATGTGTCCATGGGTGTTGCCGTGTTGCGGAGCCGTGCTTCGTCACGGCACTCGATCATCTACACGAGTCGACTTTGTGTCCGCGACGAAGTTAACGGTTTGGCCCACCTCGGTGAATCCGGCTGCGCGATGGAATGCGCGACTATCCCGGTTCGCCACGTCAGAATCTGACGCCAGCTCGAGGAATCCGCGTTCCCGTGCCCACGCCTTTGCGACGGCTACCAGAGCACGCGCCATTCCCATCCGCCGATGGGCTTCATCAACGAAGATACCTTCGAGGTAGGCAACGGGTGAACTGCTGCACCCTTCGGCAAACGGACGAACACCTACCTCGGCAAAGCCTGCGAGGCGGCCGCTACCGACGTCGACAACAAGGACACAGATGTCGTTGCCAGCCGCGAGCCGAGCCAACAGCTCATCAAGCTCATCTGCGGTGGAATCAGGCCAGAACGCGAGCCGCAGTCTGAGAAGCTCGTTTCGGTCATCTGGACACACGTGTCGGACCTGC
>JAUIJQ010000133.1 GCA_030431165.1 Rhodothermia bacterium
ACTCGCGAAAGTTGGCGATCTGCTCAGCCGACCAGTTGTCGCCGATCATCAGCTCTGCCGGGTCACCCGACAAGTACGTCAGGAAAAACGCAATCGTCGCAACGGCCCAGAGGATGAAGACCGCTTGTACCAATCGCCGAGCAGTGTACCCGATCATCTCGTCATGGCGCGATACCCGTGTCCCACAGGTGGACGAGCTCATCCATCCGCGGTTGCCAGTCGACGTCATCACTCACGCCGTACAGATCGCGCTGGATGTACAAGAAGATCCACGGTGCTTCCTCCCGGATGATCTCCTGCATCGCGTCGCCGATTTCTTTTCTGCGCTCAGCATCCAGCTCATGCTGCAGCTCCTGCCAGAGCGCCTCGTACTCCGCGTTCTTCCATTCGTAAAAATTGCTCGGGCTCTCAGGAGCAAGGTCGGCCGCTTCCGTCAGCAGTTCAAACTCGCCGCCGCTGGCCTGCATAAAGAGATCCGGCAAGTCGTGTCGGAGCAACCGTGCACGGTAGTTGCCCCACTCAAATGTTCGAACGCCGTCGCGAAGTGTCACGCCGACGTCGGCCAACTGCGCTGCAATAGCCTGCGCAAGTTCGTAGTCCTGAATCCACTGTCCGACGGGTGTGTCGAGTGAGTTCAGCTCGAGACCGTTTGCGTATCCGGCATCAGCGAGAAGTTCCTTGGCGCGCACTGGATCGAACTCGTACGGTCTGACGCTGGTGTTCGCGAAGGGCGGATTAAACACGTGGGACATGCGCTCCGCTAGTCCGCCGAGCAGCCCTTCGTTAATGGCGTCAAAGTCAATCGCATGATTCAGTGCCTGGCGAACCCGCTTGTCCTTCAGGGCTTCGTTGCCGCGACTTGTTGATATGCCGATCATCACGCGGCGACCACCCTCAATTGACTCGACGCGCACACCAGGCGCGTTGTTGAGCAGCGACGCCTGGTCAAAGGGCAAGCCGGGAACGATGTGCACGCCACCGGTCTCCAACTCCGCGATCTGCGTCGATACTTCCGGGATTACGCGCAACACGATGCGTTCAGATGGCGGCTGTGGCCCCCAGTATGCGTCATGCCGCAGCAGGGTTACATGGCTGTCGCGGATCCTGTTCTCCACGACGTACGGACCCGTGCCGACGATGTGCTCGGCGCGATCTTCGTCTGTTGCCGCAGCGTAATGGTCCGGAGCGACCATGTAAATTTGCGTCAAGTAGAAGGGGAGGAGCGCCTTTGGTCCCGCCGTGCTGATATGGACGGTGTGGTCATCGATGATGTCAACCTGCGTGATCTCAGCCGAGGGCACGGCAACGGTAGCCGGCCCCAGCGTCTTCCCATCTTCGTTTCGTTGTACGACGGTTTCCAGGCTGAACTTCACCGCGCGTGCGTCGAACGGCTCGCCATTGTGAAACGAAACGCCCTCGCGCAGCCGGATTTCCCACGTCAGGTCGCCGTCGAGACGCTCCCATTCAGTGGCAAGCAGGGGAACCACGTCCATGTCGCGGTCAAGGAATGTCAGCGTCTGAACGACGTGGTCTGCCAGCGAAAGCTCCGTTCGACTGAACATCGAAAACGGGTCCAGTGTCGACACGTCGGTTCCGTTTGCTACAACGATGGCGTCCTGCTGCGTGCAGCCCGTTCCCGCGACGACCACGGCAAGGAGGAGTCCGGCCGCGAGGCATTTGGGGCCAACCGATGGGAAACGTAATTGAAGCAGGCGGTCGTACTTCGTGGGCATGCTACCAGACGGTTTTGCTTTTGCCTCCGTCGACGAAAATTGTTGCCCCCGAAATGTAGCTCGCAGCATCCGAGAGCAGAAACGCACCGGCCTTTCCAAACTCGCTGGTTTCTCCGTACCGGCCCATGGGGATCTGGCTGACTCGTTGCGCCTTCCTTTCTTCGGCGGATATGCCGATGCGCTGCGCCGAGAATGCGTCGTTTGAGCGAACACGGTCGGTGTCAATTGAGCCTGGGACAAGGTTGTTGATTCTGATGCCCTCGGGTGCCAGGTCAAAAGAGAGGCTCTTCACGAGGCTCACAACGCCCGAACGAAATACGTTCGACAAGAGGAGGATGTCGATGGGTTCTTTGATCGAAGATGACGTAACGGTCAGGATGGATCCGGACTTATTTGCACGCATCGTTGGCAGCACGGCACGAATCATTCGCACCGCGCTCATGAGCGTCAGGTTGAATGCGGCCTCCCAGTCATCATCGTCAAACGCGTCGAACTTGCCTGCCTTTGGGCCACCCGCATTGACGACAAGTCCGTCGATTCTCCCAAACTCAGATAGGGAGTCGTCAACCCACGCTCCTATAGACGCGGCATCCGAGGCATCGCACACGTAGCCCTTCGCGTCGCACCCATACTCGGTCCGAAGCCGTTGCGCCGCAGCTTCGATGTCTGCTCGCGTTCTGCTACACAAGCTCAGACGAGCGCCGTCCGCCGCGAGCGCCTCAGCGATTCCGTAGCCCAGTCCTTTGCTCGAAGCAGCGACGAGGAATACTTTGTCAGACAGGTTGAGATTCATTTCGGGCGGAGTTGGCTAAGCAAGTCATCGTGAGCGGAATATAGCTTCCTCGCGGCGCCAATGCCGTGACTATGAAGTCGTGTTTGCCCTGCTCCTGGACGTTTCCGGCGCCTGACTGCCCGGCCGTTCGTAACCCCGGACGTATTTGGGCGTATACCCGGCACTTAACGCTGAGATCACGACGCGACCGGAGCCTCCGGTTTGGGTCCACTGACGCCGCGTCGCTTCCTGTTCGTACGTCTGCGAATTGCACTTTCACTTTGATAGAATGGCGCACATCCTGTTCAGGCGAGCTTGGTTCGCCGCACTGATCCCCCTTTTCCTTTCCGTGTCAGCTTGTAGTGACGCGGGGTCCGAATCCGCATCTTTCGAGGTGCCGGTTGAATACTACTCACTCGACAACGGACTGCGCGTCGTCCTGTCACACGACGATACGGCTCCTACCGTTGTGGTCGCAGTCTACTATAACATCGGATTCCGAAACGAGCCACGCGACCGCACCGGCTTTGCGCATCTGTTTGAGCACATGATGTTTCAGGGCTCTGACAACCTCGGCAAGATGGAGTTTGTCCAGCTCGTCCAGAAGAATGGGGGCATCTTGAACGGGTCCACGCGTTTTGATTTCACCAACTACTTCGAGGTGGTCCCCACGCACAAACTCGAGACGATGCTGTGGGCTGAGTCAGACCGCATGCGCGGTCTCGACATCACGCAGGAAAATCTGACCAACCAGCAAGGGGTCGTGATCAACGAGGTCAAGGTCAATGTGATCAATCAGCCTTATGGCGGTTTCCCATGGCTGGATATGCCGCAGTATGCAAATGAGAACTGGTACAACGCCCACAATTTTTACGGCGACCTCGAAGACCTGGAGGCAGCCACACTTGAAGATGTACAGGACTTCTTCGAAACGTACTACGCACCCAACAACGCGGCGCTGGTTGTCGTCGGTGACTTCGACGAAACGCAGGCCCGCGCGTGGATCGAACAGTACTTCGGAGATATTCCATCGCGCGAGCTGCCTCCGACACCTGATTTGACCGAGCCCGTTCAGCAGGCAGAAAAGCGATTCTCAAAGGAGGATCGTCTCGCTCAGCGCCCGGCACTTGCTTTTGCGTACCACATGCCGGAGCGGAATACGCCGGAGTACTTCGCAATGGGGCTGATCGATCAACTGCTTGTGCAGGGCGAGGACAGCGACCTCCACCGTATGCTCGTCAATGAGCAGGGAATGACAAGTGGTGTTTCCGGTGGCATCAATGCCTTCCTCGGCAACATGTACAATTACAACGGCCCGATGCTGTTTATGGGCTCGTTGTATCACGACGACGCTGTTGATCCCGACTCAATCATGGCCGTGGTCGACGAAGCGGTCGCGAAGATTCAGAATGAGCCGGTCGACCAGGAGACCCTTGACCGGGCACTCATCAAGCTCAGGTCTAACATGTATGACAACGTCGGTGGGACATTCGGATTTGGCCGGGCTGACCTTCTCGCGTCTTTTGCACTGTTTGACGACGATCCCGGACGAATCAATGACCTAGAGGATGCTTTTCGGCAGGTAACGCCTGAGTTGATTCAGGAGACGGCGCGCGAGTACCTCCGTGCGGGTAATCGAACCGTACTTACGGTTGTCCCGACCGGCGCACCGCTCCAACAGCCAGCCGGCTGAGACGGGACAACATCCGGTAGCCCGACGCCCCACGACGCCCTACGCACTACCCACGGCCCACAACGCCACTCATGATGCTTGACCGCCACGCCATGAAACGGCTCAATACCATATCGCGCTGCGGCTTCCTGCTCGGAGCCGTTCTGATTCTTTCCACCTCGGCAACCGCCCTTGCGCAGCAGGTGCCTCCTGCGGGAGGCGAGCCAAAGGACTTCCAGGTTCCGTCCGGGTCCACCATGCAACTCGACAATGGCTTGCGCGCCACGCTCGTCCCGTATGGTGATCTGCCAAAGGTTGACGTCCTTGTCGTAGTACGCACCGGCAACATCGACGAGTCAACGGACGAAGTCTGGCTGGCGGATCTGACCGGGAATCTCATCGAGGAAGGCACCGGTGACCTCGATGCCACCGCCATTGCCGAAAAGGCAGCCCGGATGGGCGGATCCGTCGGCATCGGTACCGGCCTGGATCAGACCACGGCGTCGGGCAGTGTGCTGACCGAGTTCGGCCCGGAGCTCGTCCACCTCCTGGCTGATTTGGTCACGGAGCCTGCGTTCCCGGAAGAAGAGATGCCGCGGATAAAGAGGGACATGATTCGTCAGCTGTCGATCCAGCAGTCACAGCCCGGGACAAAAGCACTTGTCAAGTTTCGAGAGCTCCTGCACGGCGATCACCCATATGGCCGCATATTTCCAACCGATGCGCAAGTTGAGGGCTACACCATAGACGATGTCCGCGCTTTTTATGAGCAGAACTTTGGCGCCACGCGGACGCATGTCTACGTCGCCGGGAAGTTCAATCAACGCGCGATGGAACGAGCAATCCGGGAGGCCTTTGGCGGATGGGATGCCGGGGTAGAGCCAACAGTTAAGCCGATCACTGCGTCGTCGGAGCGATCTGTACACTTCGTTGACATACCCGGCGCTGTA
Source organism: Rhodothermia bacterium (assembly GCA_030431165.1). Classification (GTDB taxonomy): domain Bacteria; phylum Bacteroidota; class Rhodothermia; order Rhodothermales; family JABDKH01; genus JANQRN01. The sequence goes on from JAUIJQ010000133.1 coordinate 5,128, forward strand.
CAGTCTAACGTCTATGTAGGGTTGCCGGTTATCGACCCGTCGCATCCGGACTATGTCGCTTTGCAGGTTACGAACTCCCTGCTTGGCGGGTCTTTTGCGTCGAGGATCACGAGTAACATCCGCGAGGATAAAGGCTACACGTATTCACCCTTCAGCACTGTGTCGTCTCGCTATCGAGATGCATACTGGGCCGAGGTGGCCGCGATCACAACTGAGGTTACCGGGCCGGCACTATCCGAGATCTTTGGAGAAATAGATCGTCTCCAGGAAGAGCCGCCGAGCGCCGAGGAGCTTGCGGGAATCCAGAACTACATGGCCGGTACGTTCGTGCTCCAGAACTCAAGTCGTGGCGGTATCATCGGTCAGCTTGCGTTTCTGGATCTACATGGGCTGGGACGCGACTATCTGAACAGCTACGTCCAGAAGGTCTACGCGATCACGCCCGAAGAAGTAAGTCGCATAGCCCGTGAATACCTTCGCGACGACGAGATGACGATTGTGATTGCCGGTGACCGTCAGGCGGTAGAACCGCAGGTCTCGCAGTTTGGTCAACTGCTGCCTTGATCGCAGAGGGTGAGGCGAAGTTGTTATCGCGCCAGCCTGTCGAGCGCTTCGTCGGACACTGTCACGCCGAGGCCCGGCTTCGTCGGGATCGGTAACATGCCGTCGTCGTCGAGGTGCCACCCCTCATCTGTGAGGTCATCGACGTATGCGGAACCGGTGATGTACTCCACGAGGTTTGTTCGCGGAAGGGCTGCTGCAAGATGAAGATCGGCCGCCAATCCCAGTGCGGTGTTCCAGCCGTGGGGGATCATCCGACAGCCGTGGTCTTCTGCCATCCATCCGATTCGTCTCGATTCGGATAGCCCACCCACCTTTGTTGTGTCGGGCTGAACAATGTCGAGGGCGCCGGACTCGATGAATGGCCGGAACGATTGACGGCGCGTCAGGACTTCGCCGGCTGCGATTGCCACACGGCTCTTGTTGCGCAGGAGCGCATACAACTCGATGGCGTCAGGTGGCAACGCCTCTTCAAACCAGGAGACACTGTACTCCGAGAGCATGTCTGCCGTTCGAATTGCCCACTTCACATCCTGCATCCAGAACGCATCGCTGGCACCGGCATCTACCATGAGCAGGTCGTCGTCACCAATTGCGTTGCGGGCAGCGCGGACAATAGCTTCGTCCAGCTTTTCGGTCTTTCTTCCGAACGGCCCCCATCCAATTTTGAACGCACGAAAGCCGTGCTCCCGTACAGCGCGCAGATTGTCGGCGAGCTCGGCTGGTTCAGTCATCAGCAATGAGGCGTATGGCATCACGCGGTCCCGGTAGCAGCCGCCGAGCAGGCGTCCCACCGGTTGGCCGGTAGCCTGGCCGAGGATATCCCACAGTGCGATATCTATCCCACTGATCGTATGCGTGATTGCACCCCCGCGGCCCAGCCAGAACGTGTGCTGGCGGAGCTTCTCGGTAACGCGTTCCGGTTCGAGCGCTGTCTCCAATTCGTACAGCGGTTCAAGAACCTTCAAAGACGAGCGGACGAGCGCGTCATTTGTGAATACGCTGCCCCAACCGGTGATGCCCTCCGACGTGTTTACGCGGATGAGCGTATGCACGCAATCATCAGCTTCCAGCTCGGCGCTCCAGCCCCCCTCGGGGGTGTGCCCGCCAAGTCCGATTGCCTCGATGGACCGAATAATCATCGCCATGAGATGTCTTTTTGTATCGGCATACGGTGTTGGTCGCGACGTTCAGCCACGGGCCACGCTCGCCATTCATCCACCAGGTTGACGATGCCATTGACCGAAGCTTCGAGTATGACCCTGCCTTTCTCGGCAGTGGCGGTCGTGGGGTCCCCGTGGACGCCGGTCTCTGTCCAACGCCCCCAATAGTCGGAGAAGCGTACGGGGTACCTGGCGATGCTGTCAGACGAGACGTAGTCCCCGGCGACGTCGTTGTCCTCGACAGCCTTTGCCATCCTGACCCGTTCGGGCGCAAGGGCGAGGTAGAGGGATGTTTCAAACTCGTCGGCGTGCGCCATGACTTCGGTGTCGCGAACCGAAGAAAAAGCGTCCACGGCAAGTGCGAAGTAGTTCACTGAAGCACACAGGGAGCGTGTCTCCAGCACCGTCCTTCGCGCCGCGATGTCATTCGTCGGCGTGTTGGATCCATGCCCGTTCACAATCAGGATCTTCTCAAAGCCGTGATAGGCAACGCTCTTCGTGATGTTGACGAGGTACTCGATATAGACGTCGGGTTCGATGTGGATCGTTCCCGGAAAATCGATGTGGTGGCGATTGAGCCCGTAGGAAATCGGAGGGAGGACAAGGATGCGATCGGGCGCCCGCTTGCCGGCTTCAAGGCATACTGACTCAGCAAGGAAGACATCGACGTCCAGCGGCAGGTGGTGTCCGTGTTGTTCGGTAGATCCCGTGGGAAGCAAGACCACCTTTTGTGCTTCGATGGCGTCGTTCATCTCGTCCCAGGTCAGGCGATTGAAGCGGTATTCGTCGAGAGCGTGCATAGGCGGGATCAATTTATCTGGGTCTGCTGGATATTGGCGTGAACGGAACTTACGGGAACTTAGAATCCGGATCGCTACAGGAGCACGTGCAAAACCTATCTTTCGTTCTG
>JAUIJQ010000134.1 GCA_030431165.1 Rhodothermia bacterium
AGCGTTGGTGGCTGAAAGTCGTGCCCAGAAGCGAGCATCTTGTTCGCCAGCATTAGCTCATCTCCAATCCGGCGGCGAAGCCGTACCAGGTGGTTCCGACATTCACGGTGAAGAAGGTCAGCACATCGACTCCCGATGATGTGAGCGTCGGCGCATTTCCGCCCGCCCAGTCGACCGAAGCGGGCCAGTTCACCGTCTGCGATCCACCATTGGTCAGGACCAGCGTGAAGCTTCCGGCCCGCCCGGACGCCGGCGGATTGGAGAAGGTAAACGTCGTGGTCGACGTATCGACGGTGCCGGTGACCACGTTCCCGTCTTCAAGGTCGATATCCTGCGTCCCGCCGCCGATCGACCCGATCGTGTTCACCGCCTCCCCGTAGTCTCGCAGCAACGGTCGCGTCAGCAGTTGATCGGCGAGGGCCAACGTCCCAGTCATCGTTCCGCCGGCGAGCGGGAGGTAGCCGCCGATGCCGGGCGCGACTGCTGACGTCAGGAGAAGCAGCACGTCGGCACCGGCCTCATAGGCTAGGAGATAGATGCCGCCGGCGGTGATCGCGCCAGCCGGCGGATCGGAGCCGTCCTGCATCTTGATCGATTTCGCACCGATGGCATCGACATTCATCGTGCAGGCGCCGGTATTGGTGAGGCTCGTGCCGGCCTCGAACGCAATCAGCAGACCTTGCTGATAGCTCGTCAGCGAAAGCCCGGTGGTCAGCGTCTGCGCGTTGGCGCTACCGCCGGAGACCTTGGCACCTCCCAGGAGATCCCGCAGTCCGGCGACATTGGCCATGCTCGCGCGGATGGCGTTGTTGATGTTGGCCGGGTCGCATCCTTCGGAGATGTCCGTTCCGTCAATGTCGGTATTGGAAGCGGCCGTGGTCGACCAATCCTGAATATCCATGGCTGATCCTTGCGAAGGTGAGTGATTGGGGAGGGCGCGCATCAGCCACTGTGAAGTGGATGAGGCACCGTCGGCGGGGGAAGCGTTCTTGCGGATTCCCGTCGCCGATGAGCGCGGATGACGTGAGGGAGTTCAGATCGCCGGTCGGGCAGTGTGTTCGAGAACGGCCCGCGCCGCTGTGATGATGTGATCAGGCAGATTCTTCGCTTCGCGACTTGCGAGCCGGCGCCGGATCAGGTCGCGAAACGCCGAGGGTGCATTTTCCATGGAGGGCAGGAACGGTCGTTCCTCGGTGACCGGCGTCGCTGATGGCGGCTCTCGCACGCCACAGGTTCGCTCGAGCCAGGCCGCTTCTTCCCGGTATCGATCGTTGAGTTCACGCCACTGAGTCGGCGTCAGATATTGGGCGTCGCCCAGTCCTCGTTTCGCGACAGCCTGATCGATCCGGGCAAGGAAGCGCCGAAACGCGATCTTGTCCTGGCGCAATCGGCCATGAACGGGCTCGGCGCGATGCATGGCTCGGGCGAACTCGCAGGTAAGCCAATGCGGCGTGCGATTGGCGTCAACGATCTGCCAATCCGTCGCGCTCGAAGGCGTAGCCAACATCGTGGATCCCTTCATCCTCAAAGGTTCGTTGAAGGTCGTCGAACACCGCCTTTCTAATGCTCCGCTTCAGAAACGGCATCTTGCTCCGGTGGCCGGTGAAGTAGACGCGGTACGGATGAACGAGTACCCGCACGTAGTTGCGGTTAACCGGCGAAACCTCAATTGAAACCTCGGTGTGATAGAGGCCCCATCGTCTTACAACCCTGGCTTGTGTGGCTGTAACGTTTGAGGCCGGGGCATCCGACAACTCCCATCCGGCAGCAAGCACGGCACGTTCGATACGCGCCTCCAGTGTCTCAACCGGCGTACTGGGCGTGCCGGGATTGGTGGCTGTATCGGACGTCGCACCGGAATCCGGCGAGACGCCGGCCTCGAAGTCACGGTACAGCGGTACCAATGACGGGGAGCACGCCGAAAGTCCGGGCAGCGCCACAGCGGCTACAAGCAGGTAGAAGCGAAAGCGCGTTCTGCGCCCGAGGGATTTGGTTCGTTCCATCTGCTTTGCACGAGGCAGCGGCACGGACTGATCCCGGAGGGACATCGAAAGGCCCTTGAGGTGGCCGAAGGTGGACCTGCAACTGCTAACCGGGTTTGGCTAGCTGGCGCGGGAGAAAACCGGCTCCCCGACCTTGTCGCGCAGGAAGTCGAGGGTGAACTGGTTGAAGACAGCCGGGTGCTCCATCATGGGCGCATGTCCGCATGCGTCGATGAACTCGAGCTGTGCGTCGGGAATACCCTCGAGGAGCACTTCGGCAACATCGGGCGGCGTGATGCGGTCTTCGCGGCCCCAGACGAGCAGGGTCGGCGCCTGGATGCGACCGAGCATTTCCGAAACACTTTCTGCCTGGACGGCGCGGGCCATCCGAATAAGACGAAGTGCACGACCCCGGTCGTTGACAATGTCGTAGATCTCGTCAACGAGTTCGTTTGTTGCGAACCGCGGGTCGTAGAACGTGAAAGCCGCCCGTTCACGCAATTCGTCACGGTCGCGCCGTCGAAACACCGACGTACCCATCTCCACCTCATAGATGCCGGATGCACCACACAGTACCTGTGCGACCACATTGTGCGGGTGCTCAATAGCGTACAGGAGTGAGATGTGACCACCAAGCGAGTTGCCCACCAGTACGACGCCGTCGAGGTTCATCGCCTGAAAGAAGCCGTGCACGTGCTCGACAAGTCCGGAGACCGTCGTGTTGTACAGGGGCAGGTCGTAGATGGGGAGGATGGGAACGAGGACACGATACTGCTGGCTGGCCAACTCACGGATCGTGTCTTCCCAGTTGGTATACGCCCCGAGCATCCCGTGAAGCAGCACCACAGGTGGTTGGTCGCTTACAGGTCCCTCGTCGATATACCGATACCCTGGTATTTCTCGGATACGAAAGCTGTCGGGCATGTTTGACGCGATTCGACCAACTCAGGCGATCTGGGCCATCTCGTCAAAGATACGGGCAAATTCTGGTGATTACCACCGCGTGACGGGAGCGTGCATAGCGGCGGACGGTCAAGAATATGCGCTTTCTTCAACTCTGGCTGGCTTCTGGAAGCAACTCGGAAGGCTGGATAGCGTTGCAGCACACCGAGGGCCACCCTATCTTAGTCGGTTGTGTTCGCCGAATCTGAAGCCGCACGCCTGTTTGGGCCGTGCGAGGATCGGCTGGCCCTGCCGGGCAAGTTCGCACTTGATTGCACTTGGCCGGATTGTCTCTCACGTATCGTCCCGTTAATTACAGACAGTCTTATGCCCTGCGGAAGGAAGCGGAAGCGTCACAAGATCGCAACGCACAAGCGCAAGAAGCGGTTGCGCAAGAATCGCCACAAGAAGAAGGGACGCTAGATCCTTTGCACCCATGAGCAACGACAGCGGCGGTGGTTCGTTTCGGGCCGGTTTCTTTGGGCTCGTGCTCGGCGCAGCTACCGGCTTTGCCCTTGGAATGATGCTCGCCCCTGAAGAAGGGCGCAAGCTCAGGCGGCGCCTTGCGTTCCACCTGGACGCGGCCTCGCAACGACTCGGCGATCTCGTGGAGTCGTTTGGCGACGAAGGAGAGCTCTCGGAAGCTCGCCAGAAAGGGCAGTCGCTTGTTGCCGACATTGAGGAGCGCGCGAAGAAGATCCAGGACGACATGGACCAGCTGCTGTCGCAGGTGCCCCAGAGCGGTGCCGCGACACGATAGCTGATTGACCTGCCGCCCTACGTGAGTACACCCAACTTCTCGATACTCCTCGCACCTTCCGAAAGCAAGACGGAGGGAGGGAATCCGCTGGCGCCCGATATGTTCGACTATCGCGCGTCAACGACGTTCAACTATTTCCACGACCTGAACCCCGACCGCCGATCGCTGATCGCGGCCGTTCAGGAAGCGCTCGACGGGAGCAAATCGAGTGTGGAGAAGATGTTGGGCGTCAAAGGAAAGCATCTTGAGCACGCAATCGAGGTGAACCGGGAAGTCATCGGCGCGCCACTCATGGCCGCCCTCGAGCGGTACAGTCCCGGCGTCATGTATGACGCGATGGACTTTCAGTCGCTGCCGACCGGTGCGCAGCGACGCCTGCTCGAGAATGGAATCATCTTCTCCGGTTTGTTCGGACTGCTTCGTCCCGATGACCTGATTCCCGAGTACAAGCTGAAGATGGACGCGTCGGTACCCGGTATCGGGCGTGTCAACACCTTCTGGAAGCCGCGCCTCAGTGATCTACTGAACAAGGTGCTCGAGGGACGTGTCGTGTGGAACCTGCTGCCCGGCGTTCATCAGGAGGCATGGCAGGACGAGCACACGTACAAAGAAATGATATCCGTGAAGTTCGTCGACGAAAAGAAGGGCAAGCGAACAACGGTGACGCACGGCGTTAAGCCATTGCGCGGTAGACTCGTCAACTTCATCGTGAACGAGTCGGTCGAAGACATCGAAGCCTTCGAGGAGTACCGGCATCCGGACAAGTACAAACTCGACCTCGACGCATCCAGCTACGACGAGGATACCCGGCAGCGAACCCTCGTAATGGTTCGGAAAGCCTGACCAACAGGTCAGCAGAGCCTGTCCAAGAGGGTCAGCAAAGCCTGGCAACAGGGGAGCAAGGCCCGGCCAGAGGGTGAGCAAGGCCCGGCCAGAAAGTCCGTTAAGTCTGGCAAATGGCCCGGACTACCGCCGTGCTGCTGTCGCCAGGGCATTTACACCCTTCAGCACAATGTGCGGACGGTGCTGTGTGACCTCTGCGATATGTGAGGCGAGTAGTTTGCTCCACCCGCCGGTGACCACGACCGTGGCGTCCCGACCAACCTCGTCCATGATGCGACGCGTCAATCCGCGAACACCGTCCAGGAATCCGAACATGATTCCCGATTGAAGCGCCGAGGCCGTGCTGTTTCCAATTGGCGAATCGGGCACTATCAGTTCGACATCCGGAAGCTGTGCCGTGCCGCGAGACAGCCCAAACGCAACGAGACCGGGGCTGGCGAGTATTGGGCCGCCAAGGTACTGTCCTGATCGCGTGATGACTTCGATTGTGGTTGCGGTCCCGGCGTCAATGACAAGCACAGGGGCGCCGACGTGACCAAACTCGGCCCATCCGCCGGCAGCAGCGGCGAGTCGGTCTGAGCCAAGCGTGCCCGGTGTTTCGTAGTCGAGGGAGAACCCGACGCCATCGTGGTATTCGACCATCCCCGGCGGCGCCACGGCACTGCGGTGTGTCGCCTGATCAAAGAGCTGGGCGACAGAGGGAACTACGGAACACATCGTGATGGGGACGTCGGGCTCGTTTGCCCCAAGCTGTTCAAGCAGAGCTGCCGCATCGTCGACGGAGCCGACGGCCGAGCGCACTGGCTCCTGCATCACGCCATTGATGAATGCCGCAGCCTTTACAGCCGAGTTGCCAATATCCAGTGCGATGCTTCTCATGGTCGCTGATCGAGGTGTGTGGTGAGATCGCCTGTGTGGTAGAAGCGGATACCGGACGGCGTTTTGATCATGAGTGCACCGTCATCCCGCAGTCCCTCCAGCGTTCCTGAAACAGGCACGCGCGCGGCGGTCTCTTGAAACGTAACGACCGATCCAAGTCCGGCCATCCGGGATGTAAAGGATTCAGGAATCGTCGCGGCGCCAGATGCATTCGCACTGTTCAACAGCGCTTCGACTGCCGTGTCGACGGCATCAACGACTGCTGTGAGCAGCGCCGTTCGCCGGACCGGTTTTCCCTGCGCTTCCGACAACGACGTTGCTTTACCTTCGAGGTGTGCGGGTAGTGCCATCTCGCCGACATTGATGCCGATTCCCACCGCCCCATGAGACGGAGACACCGCCCCGATGAGAATGCCGCCAACCTTTCTGCCGGATACGATCAGGTCGTTTGGCCACTTCAGATGAATGCGAAGGTCGGGGCAGACCGACTCCATGGCGGTAGCCGACGCGACGGCCACGGCAAGAGGCATCAAGGTTTTGGACCGAGGCTCGCCGGGGAGTGCCTTGATCATAGTCATCAGGAGACTTGACCCGCGCTCGGAATACCACGAGCGGTCGAGTCGACCACGCCCGGATCGCTGCTCGTCAGCGACGACGATAGCCTCGTCGGGTAGCGCATCGCGATGCGCACGAGCGTACAGATTCGTTGAATCAACTACGTCGAGTGGCACCAGACGATGCTGGAGGCGTTGAGGCATTCCCTGTTTGATCTCGCGAAGGAAATCGCCGCTGGCGGGCACAGAGAGTCTGTTTTTCAGGACGGTGATGGTGCAGCAGACGTCCGATGATCGCACATTTGGAGGCTGGATCTCAGACGGAATAATTGTTGATGGGCTTGTTGCTGAATATAATCGATGCTCGATGCTCGCGCGTTCCAACATATCCCGATGGGTGGCGCTCCTCGCGCTCTTGCTGGTCGTTTGTCCGCTTCTTACGGCAACGGCCCAGTCGCCGACTCGGCCGCGCCAACTGAATGAACAGTTGCAGCGCGCCCAGACTGCCCTGCTGAGTGGTTCCAGCCTGCTGGAGGCCAAGGCGCGTGTCGATCGGGTGGTTTCCGCGCTGCCCGAGGATGCTGAGGCCCGCGTCCTGCGAGCCGAGATCCTGCTTTCGATGGGGCGCGATGCAGACGCGCTGGTGGACGCGCGCCGGGCTACCGAGCTGGCGCCGTCCAACGGCGCAGCCCATCTCGCCCTTGGCGAGGCGAGCCTCAGAACCGGTGATGCTGAGTCAGCCGAGCTGGCAATGAACCGAGCGGCTCAGCTGCTCGTGGACGACAGCGGAGCGCACGTGCGCCTGTCGCGTCTGGCTCGCATGCTGAGTCGTGGTGAGCAGGCAATAGCGTTCGCGCGAATCGCCGTGGCGCTGTCTCCTGAAAGCGCCGTTACCCAGTACGAACTCGCGCGCGCCTTCATCGCAAATGGCAACACCGATGCGGCCGCGTCGGTGCTTGTTGGGGGGCTCCGCGACGGATTGTTGTCAGCCGATGTAATCGTCGCCGACACCATACTGAACCGGGTGGCGCGGCACAGCGCACTTCGCGACCTGGTGCCCCAGCGATAAGGCGGCTTGCCGGGCTACCGCGTGAAGACCCGTTCTACCCGATAACGTCGGACTGACCGACCCGGCGCATCAACCGTTACGTCCATGACGATTGAGGCTGGCTCCCATCGCGCGTCAACCTGCGCGAGTTGTACAACGACCGACGAACCCTGTTCAAAGAAGGGTGCTTCTTCAAGCCTGATCTCTTCGACACGCACCACCTGAAGGCCCGACACCGTGTCGGCGCCGGACGGTAGAAATGCAAAGCGTGCTTGCCGAAGGGGCTCGTCGGATGCGCGGGCCGCAACCTGGTGACGAACAACACGCGAACCCGCAACGGTGGAGTCGGGAAGAGCGCTGAATCGAAACAGCGTTCGTCGGCGGGGGCTCTCATACGGTGGCTCGCCGTCTGTCCAATTCGCAATCGGCGACTTGATCTCGGACAGCGGCCCGATCATGCTTCTGATCCACCCCTGTTCAAACGTGCCGGTGGAGTCTGTAGTCTCAAGTGATACCGGCTGTCCGTCACTGTATTCGAGTATGGCCGTGCGACTGGCCTGTATCTCGCCGCTGTGCCAGACTTCGACCTTCTGGTACTCAACGAGCTCGCCGTATTCAAGGCGTTCAAACGCAACGCCCATCGTATCCCAGCGTGCAGCGACAACGACGTCTGTTGCGGTCTGATCGGTCGGACCCGCATCGACGATTTCGCCGTCTCGCGAGCAGCCGGCAACGGCGA
>JAUIJQ010000135.1 GCA_030431165.1 Rhodothermia bacterium
GCCGCTCCAGCGTCTCAAGTAGTCTCGATCGTGCGTATGGCTTTACCAGAAAGTCGACCGCGCGCACGTCAAATGCGGAGATTGCGTGTTCATCAAATGCCGTGACAAACACTACGAGCGGCCGCTGAGCCGGGGGCAACGCCTCTACCACGTCAAGTCCGCTGCGATGTGGCATCTTGATGTCGAGGAATGCGACATCAGGCTGAAGCGCCTGGATCTGTCGCAAGGCGTCGTCGCCGTCAACACAGGTTGCGACGACCTCAAAACCTGGTGCTGCGCTGATCGTCGCCGCAAGCGCACCGCGAATTGCCGGCTCGTCATCTGCCACAAGTGCCCTGATCATCCGATGCGTGCTCCCATGGTTACCCGTCGGAACGATAAGGCAGTGAAATCGACGCGACTGTTCCGCCGTCAGGTCCGGGTGCAACATCGAACGTGTAGTTCCCGGTGCCATACAGCGCATCGAGTCGGGAGCGGGTATTGCGCAGCCCGACGCCATCCCATCGTTCAGGTTCAACGCTCGATGTGCCTGTCATGGCTTGCCGACCGGTGGTGGCTTGCCGACCGGTTGTGGCTTGCAAACCGGTTGTGGCTTGCCGACCGGTCGTAGCCTGCGTGTCTGTTGCGAGCGGTGTGCCCGCTATCCCGGGTCCGGTGTCGCTGACGGTCATCAGCAACGTGCCGTTGTTTCGCGTCGCCCTGACTGCCACGGTGCCCGGTCCCGCAGCAGGCTCAAAACCGTGCCGGATGGCATTCTCCACCAGCGGCTGCAATATCAATCGCGGCACAACCGCTTCGACCGTTTCTCGCGGTATATCAAACTGCACCGACAATCGATCCCCAAAGCGTGCCTGTTCCACCGACAGGTACTGTCTGACAAAGTCGATCTCTGCTTGCAGCGTATGCTCGGCTGAGCCCGCGGCGGTCATCCGTCTGAACAGGGTACCAAGCGCCACACTCAGGTCGGTCGCCTCTTCATGTCGATCCTGTTCTATGAGCGACGCGATATTCTGAAGTGCATTTGCCAGAAAGTGCGGTCGGATTTGCATGTTGAGCGTCTGCAACCTGGCCTCGGCGAGGCGGCGGTCGAGGATCTGCGTTCGCAGCGTTGCGCGCGCCGCTGATCGATGGGCGTCAAAAGCGAGAATGGCCACCAACAGCGCCAGGTAGATGACGCCATCGTCGGCAATGCTGTTGGCGAACATCCGTTGCACCTGTGCGCCGTACGTCATCGGCGGTGTCGTGAACAGCCACGGGACGCCTCGCGTCATTCCGGATACAAGCAGGCAGAGCAGGAAAGAAACAACAGCCGCACCGACGACATGGATAGGTACGGTCACCCACCAGTTGCTCTTCCTGACCGGGACACGCCGCACAAGTACGACAACCAACAGCGAAGCCGGCGCCCACGTCAGCCAAATCACGAGCGTGCGAACAACGTGTACCAGGCCGAACGCTTGGCTGGCTGCGCGCGCGGACAAAAAGCCTCCTACGACATGGATCAGACCAACGATCAGCCAGAACGCTGTGACATATCCGAGATATCTGGCGCTGCGCTTCATAACCAGATGGTCCGCCATGCGCAGACCATTGTCAACGCCGGGCTCGCATTTGCGGTCAGCCTTCGGTGTCAGACGAGTCGGCGCGGGGAACGTAGAGCCCGTCGAAGCCGGCTGTCCAGTTCTCGCCGCCATCGGTCGATGTCTCAAACAACTGGCGCACGTTGTCGCCCTGCCGCGTAAACGAGAGGCGCGTCAGCGTCTGGTTTCCCGCCGCGTCTGTCTGCGTCGCCACGAGAATCAGCTTGCCCTCATCGGCTTCCGTTTCGATGAACTCCGTATGGCTTCCGGAAGCAACCCAGATCTGCTTGTACTTGCCGATCGTAGCGTCGTAGTAGTTCAGGCTGACCCCCGGGATGCCGCTTGTGTTAGTCCAGCTTTCAGTCAGGGCGCACCCGGCGGCAACGGACTCAATGTCGTTGCGCCCCGCAAGGGATCCGTTTACAAACACGTCCCACTTCCCGATCCAGAAGTCCAGCTTGTGGTGGTTCGGGTCAGCGCGACACGGGTAGGCGGCAGCCTCCACGCGCGCAAGCAGACCCGCGAAGCGGTCATCAGCACGAATTGCGTCGAGATCCGTGTCTGTGCTCAGCGTAGCGAGCTGCTGGAACCCGTTGTCAACTGCAGCCTCCAGCTTCGCCAGCGCCTTATCCGTTTCGCCCAACAGCGCATGCGCACACGCCATGTTGTACGCTGTGGCAGCCGGGGCGATGCCCAGCTTTTCAGCTTCTGCGTACGCCGACAGCGCCTCGCGGTAGCTGCCGAGTTGATGCCGACTGGCCCCCAGTCGGTACCAGTATCCGCCGTTTTCCGGATTAGCTGTCGCGAGGTACTGATATGCTTCAGCAGCGTCGTTCCATTGTTGCTGTTGAAAGTATCCCCTGGCTTGTTCGGGTGTTACGCTGCCCGGTACATCCTGGCGCGCCAGGGCATGTTCGGATGTGATCAAAGGTGTGGCGCACAGCGTGACAAGCACGGTGGCGCAGCGGATCGCGCGTCTCATGGCGTTACGTGTCTTCTCCGGAAATCCAGTTCTGGGAACCACCGGCGAAGCTAGACGGCCGTGACTGGAGAGTCTACCGTTTCGTTGCGAGTCGCACCGGGGCTGATGCCATCCGCATTCCCGCGATCGCGATCCCGATCCACGGGGATGAGGAGCCGAGCGCTGCGATCGTACGTGAGGTAGTTGTAGACCCAGTTTGCGTACACGTACACTTTGTTGCGGAGGCCAACGATCTGCGTAAGATGAACAAGCGCCCAGGCGGCCCAGGCAGGCCATCCGCGCAGTTTCAGGCCTGACCCGAGTTCAGCCACAGCGGCACCTCGACCAATGGTCGCCATCGTTCCTTTGTCGCGATACCGAAACGGCGTAGTCGACTTGCCGCGAATCGAGGCCGCTATCGCGCGCGCCACGTGGTTCGCGCCCTGAATGGCAACTGGTGCAAGTTGCGGATGCAGTTCTCCGTTCGCGTCCAGGCTTGCCGCCATGTCGCCGACAACAAAGACGCCGGGCTGGCCCTCGACGCTGAGGTCGGGCCCTACAACTATTCGGCCACCCCGCGTCTGAGGAAGGTCGAGCTGATCGGCGAGTGTGCTCGCACGCACACCGGCGCTCCACACAACAGTGCGCGTGGGCAACGCATGCGTGATGCCGGACTTGTCTTTGAGAACAACGCGTTCGCGCTCGACGCGGGTTACCACGTGCGAGGCCATGATGTCTACGCCGATCGCGTCCAGTTTTCTCGCTGCGTACTTTCCAAGCGCCGGTGCAAACGTTCCGAGAACCGCATCGGTAGCCTCGACGAGCACAACGCGCGTCTTTCCGATATCGATCTGGGGAAAGTCTTTGCGCAGCACGTGCGTAAACAACTCGCGCAGTGCGCCGGCTGTCTCGACGCCGGTCGGACCGGCTCCGACGACAACGAAGTTCAGGCAACCTCGCTCCATCGCACCGGGATCCCGATCTGCCTCTTCGAACTGGGCGATAATGTGGTTGCGGAGGGTTATCGCGTCTTCGAGCTGTTTGAGCTCAAAGCCGTGCTCCTCAACGCCTGGCACACCAAACGTGTTGGTGGAGGCTCCGGCTGCAAGCACGAGATAGTCGAACGGAATCAGGCTACCATCACCGAGGACTACGTGCCGATCGTCCCAGTCCACAGCGGTGACGCGTCCCATCCGAAAACGGAAATTCTTCTGTCTTCGCATGATGCCCCGCACGGTCTCAGCGATTTCATCAGCTTCGAGTGCAGCGGTCGCCACCTGGTACAGCAGGGGCTGGAACGTGTGGTAGTTGTTCTGATCGATGAGGAGTACATCAACCGGCGTTCGCCGCAGGGCCTTGGCAAGCTGCAGCCCGCCAAATCCGGCGCCAACCACCACCACGCGAGGCCGTGTTTCTATCGTGGCCATAATCCGTCCCGTGAGATGTGCGGGACGCTGAAGTGGGCCCGATTATCGGGCCGCGGGGGCATGTCCCGCGTCGGGCGTCGTGTACGGTACCCGGTGTTTGCCGGTTACATGGAGGTTTGGCCAAGAACGGCCTGTTGGTATCAGAAGCGCAGCCGGAAGACCGTCCGCGATCCGGCCGAAGAAGTGGCCGAGATAGAACCGCCGTGTTGGCGCATGATCTCGCGCGCGAGCGAGAGTCCGATGCCCGAGCCGTCTTTCTTCGTTGTGAAGAACGGCACAAACAGCTTGTCCATTGCCTCTTCGACGATGCCAACGCCGTTGTCGGTAACCTCGATGACGGCACGGGACCGCGAATCGATGTACCCCCTCAGCTCGATCGTTGGCTCTTCGACGCCGGCGAGCGCCTGAATTGCATTCTTGACCAGGTTTATCATCGTCTGCTCAATAAGGTCGCGGTCAGCGGTCAACGTCAGGCTGGCAGGCTCAACCGACGCGTCGACCCGGATTCCGCCGGATTCGATTTCTTTCTGGTAGAGTTCGGTGACCGAGTCAAACAGGTCGCCGACAGGAAACACCGTCAGGTCAGGCGGTGGGACGCGCGTGAGTCGTCGGTACTCATTTACAAACCGAAGCAGCCCCTCAGAACGGCGCGCAATTGTATCGACGGCACCGCGAACGTCAGCCATGGTCTCGTCGGTGTATGCCGGCGCCGCGTGTACGCTGTCTGATTCGTGGCCCGATCCGTTCAACAAGCCCGCAGCGGTAGATGCGAGCGAAGAGATGGGCGCAACCGAGTTCATGATCTCGTGCGTCAGCACGCGCGTCAGCTTTCGCCACGCCAACGCCTCAGCTTCATCCAGCTCGCCACCGATGTCCTGCAGCGATACCAGCTTGAATACGTCGCCGCGGATTTTGAAGCCCGTCGCGTAGATCGATAGCTGCAGGACTTCCTCTCCATTCGACACCTTGAGCAGATCTTTTGACCCGTACTCGAGCGCATTAAGCTTCGCAACAAGCTCCGGACTGTGCTCTTTCAGCGCGTTGATGTTCGCAAGGTGCGGCACGTTTAGCAAACGCTTGGCGGCGGAGTTGATAAGGTTTACGTCGCCATCATGGCCAAACGAAATGAGCCCTGTGCCGACGTGCTGCATGACCGTTTCCAGGTAGCGATACCCCTCTTCCTTTTCGGCGCGCGCCTCGCGGAAGTCATCCATCACGCCCCTGAACGCATTGGTCAGCTCGAGATACTGCTTCCCGCGTCCGCCGGATGAGAAGCCCTGGGAGAAGTCAGAGTACCGGATGGCGTCGAGCAGCCGCGTGAGGTCCCGGTTTGTCTTTTCGATGTACCGGATCAGGAGGGAAACCTGGTACGCCGCGAACAGGACGCACAGGACGGCCCACAGGTAGGAGGTCTGGGTAAACGCAAGCAGGCACGCGAGGCCGAGCGTCGCCGCAAGGAAGAGCGATCGAACAAGGACGTGGATCCGAAATCGGCGAAGAATCACAGGCCGTATTTCTCGAGGCGGCGATACAGTGAGCCCCGGGTGAGCCCGAGCTGTTCGGCCGCGTGGCTGATGTTGCCCCCCGACTTGTCGAGGGCCCGGCGAATCACCGTCTTCTCGACCTCCTCCAGATTAAATGTATCAAACACAAAGCCGTCCAGCGTCTCGTCGTGTTCGTGCTGCCCGGCGAAAAAGAAGTCGTCGGGCTGGAGGACCGTGGATTCAGTCATGATGATCGCGCGCTCAACCATGTGTTGCAGTTCACGCACGTTGCCGGGCCAGTGGTACTTCTCGAGCTTGGCGACGGCTGCCGCCGAGATGCCGGTGACCGCCGACTGGTATTTGCGGCGGTACATGTCGAGAAAGAAATCCGCAAGCAACGGTACGTCTTCGTGGCGTTCCTGTAGAGGGGGAATCCGAAGCTCCACCGTGTTGATGCGGTAAAGCAAGTCCTGTCGGAACCGATTCTCCCGTACCATCTCGTAGATGGGCATGTTCGTCGCGCAGATCAGGCGGACGTCAAATGAGACCGGCTTGTTCGAGCCAACGCGTACCACCTGCCGGTTCTGCAGCGCGGTGAGCAGCTTGGCCTGGAGCGGAGGCGACAGGTCGCCAATCTCATCAAGGAAGAGCGTCCCGCCGGATGCCACTTCAAACCGGCCGGCGCGATCTGCGCGTGCGTCTGTGAACGCCCCCTTGACGTGCCCAAACAGCTCGCTCTCAAACAGCGATTCCGGGATGGCCGCCATATCGACAGTGACGAAGACTTCGTCGGCACGTTGCGAGGCCCGGTGAACGGCCCGGGCGGCCAGCTCTTTTCCGGTTCCGTTTTCTCCGAGGATGAGCACGTTTGCGTCGGTGCGCGCAACCTTGTCGATGGTGTTGAACACGCGCACCATCGAAGGTGCCTGACCGACAAACGCCTGGTATGGATGGTCCAGGTCGGCGCTGAGTTGTTTGCCGCGGGAATGGAGCCGCTGTACCTCAACCCGCGAATCCCGGAGTCGTGACGCCGCAGTAAGCGTCGCCAGGAGTCGCTCGTTCTGCCATGGCTTGAGCACGAAGTCAGCGGCGCCCTGCTTGATTGCACGCACCGCGGTTTCGATGTCACCATACGCGGTGATGAGGACGACGGTCGCAGCCGGGTCGATCTCAAGGATGCGGTCCAGCCAGTGGAACCCCTCACGGCCCGATGTCACATCCTCATGGAAGTTCATATCCAGCAGGATGAGGTCGTACGACGTGTTGTGCATCAACGACGGCACCCGCTCGGGATTGCGCTCGGTGTGTACGACGGATGCATGCTTCTTCAGCAGAAGCTGCAGCGCGTGCAGCACGTCAGCATCGTCGTCAACAATGAGGAGCTTTCCGAATGTGGCCATGGGTATGCGCAGTGATGCGCATTGATGCGCGTGGGAGTGGCGACTTCGCCCTGCAACAAGGGTACCGTATCCGGCGGCAGTCGCAACACTCGCCCGGAGTAACCGTCAACGCGCGAAGGCAGCTACAGGATGCACGGGCAGGATACGGCGGCCTGTCCGTTTTCGAACACCGATGTGCACGAGCGTGCACCGATGACGGGCCGGACCCCGGGAAAACGGCCCAATTCGCGGCTGACGGGCTGCTCTTACGCCGTGGCACGCCCATTGCAAAACGCTGAGAACCTCAATCTGAAACGCAGCACCGGATCGTGGAGACCACAGAACAATCAACCCAGCAGCAGTCTGACGCCGCCCGTTCCATCCTCTCCCGCAAGATCGGAGAAGGGGATTACGGCAACAGCACCGGCGAAGGCTCTGATCGGCGAATCAAACAGTCGCGTTGGACGCGGCGACGCATTTTTACCGTCGTCGGCGTTGTCGCGCTCATAGCCCTGATTGCATGGGCTTACTCAACAACACTCGGCGGGCGCCGCCTGCGTGTTGAGTCTGATCGCCTCACCGTTTCAACCGTCGACTTCGGGCCTTTCCAGGAGTACGCGCAGGTTACCGGCAACGTGCTCCCGCGCACGACGGTCTACCTGGACGCCGTTGAAGGTGGGCGAGTCGAAGAGATCTTTGTTGAGGAGGGCACGACGGTTACAGACGGCATGCCGCTGCTCAGGTTGTCGAACAACGACCTGCAGCTACGCCTCATCAACGCCGACGCACAGCGAATCGAGCAGATCAACCGCGTGCAGGACACGCAATTCCGGATGGAGCAGAATGCCTTGAACCTGAGGCAGCAGCTCACCGAGATGAACTACC
>JAUIJQ010000136.1 GCA_030431165.1 Rhodothermia bacterium
GCCGACCGCCCCGATGTTCATGATTGACCACGCCTCGCGCAGTCCGACGCCGTAAGACCGCGTCAGTCCCAGCATTTCCAGTGGTAGGTAGGCCATCACCCAGTAGCACAACCAGATCGCGGCGGTGTGCAATGCGACCAGAAGCTTGCGCTTGATTTTGACCAGCGACGCCAGCCCCTGGAGGAATGTCTGGACAAAACGGGCCAACCGGGACGTCCCGGAAATGCCGCGCCTGGCCAACACGATCAAGCCCCACAGAACGAGCCCGAGGACGGCGACTCCGGCCGCGAAAGACCATAACGACAGGCTGGTACCCATTATCCGGGAGAGGAGATCGGATAGCTGCGACCGCAACATGACGCCCACTACAACCAGTGCGGCGGCCAGCGTAGCAACGTCGAGCACGCGCTCGGCGGCTACGGTTCCGATCAGTCTGGAGAACGAGATGCCGGTGCGGCGCGACAAGACCCCCGCTCGGGCAACCTCACCGAGGCGGGGCAACACGTAGTTGATCATATACCCCACCATGAGCGCCCCAAACGACTCCAACAGCATGGGTCGTCGCCCACCTTCGTGACCGGCGGAATCGATCAGGATATTCCATCGCCACGCCCGGATCAGGTGACTCAGCATCGCGGCGGCAACGAGGGGCACAACGAGGATGTAGCGGGCGCCGGCCAGCGCCGACCGCAATTCGTCGTAATCGACGCCTCGGAGTGCAGCCAAGAGCAGGACTACCGCCAACAGGACGCTGCCGACCTGTAGTAGAAGGATCCGGATTCGGCTGGGGCGTGTGCCGGATTCAGTCAAGCGAAATCAGGACCTGAGATCGATTACGGTGGTGCCGTCAGGCGGTGAGAACGAGAAGGTAGCGGGCACCAGGTCGGGATTCAAAACGACATCCTTCAACTCAAAAATCATCCGCGTCTCGTTTACGTCGAGGATATCCAACTTCGTGATGACGTCATCCCGATCCCGCACCGTGATTGCAATCTCGCGGTACGGCGAACTCTCGTCCCGGGCACGCAGTCGCACGATCTGCACGCGCTCGCCGGCGGCTGATGCCTGCTCCACGCCCACAACCTCGTACGTGTCATCGTAATCGAAAAGGAACTCCCTCACGGGAAACATCTCCTCCTCGACATAGTCGTTCACAAGCACCTCGTCGACTTCCGTGTCGTACAGCCACGTGACCACGCCGTCAGTTACGAAAGTCTGGCGGCCGGTCTCTATCCGCATCTGCTTCCCGGAAAGAACAATGCGCCCTTCAGAGGACTCGGGCGTTTCCAGAAACTCGGAGCTCATCGTCTGTGTGAACGTCGCTTCGAGCCCCGAAATGGCTTCGTAGCGTTTCTGAAGGCGCTCCACAACGGCGTCAGCCGACTGAGCCGCGGCCAATTGCTGTCCAACAAATAAGACGGTCAGGCTAAGTGCGAGCAGCCGAAGAACAAGTCCTTTTACGGATACATGCATGGTAGAGGCCTATCGTGAGATTTTGCGTAGCCAGATTGGCAGGTATTTGTTCAATGCATGGCTTCGCAAGCGCCATGCCTGATCGGTCAGGCAGATACGGTGGTGGCAGCAGCGAGCAGCGCCTCTTCCAGCGCGCGGATGTCTGCTTCGTCATTGTACACGTGTGGAGCGACCCGAATTGCGTCGCCGCGAAACGAAACCGAGACTTTTCTGCGCCGCAGTTCAGCGACAACCACGTCGTGCTCAATGCCGTCGGGAAGCCGGATACCGAACAGGTGGCCGGCACGCTGTGCGTCGGGGGCAACCCGGTAACCAACCTCGAGCAGCCGCGTGATCGTAGGCGCGGTCAATTCTCGGCAGTATGCCTGAATACGCTCTGGCCCAAGCTCGATAACTTCATCGAGTGCGGCCGCGAGCATCGGCGCAAGGATGAAATTTGATCGCTCGCCAACATCGAACCGCAGCGCTCCGGGCTGATACGCGTCTTCATAGCTGACGAGCCCGTCGAATCGCTCACTGCCGGCACGAGCGATCCAGTTCTCTTCCAGAGGACGCCCGTTCAGGAAACGATCGCCGACATACGCGACACCCATTCCGTACGGGCCGAGGAGCCACTTGTAGCCCGCGCACACGAGCAGATCCGGCTTAATATCCGCCACGTCGAAGGGGAGTGCCCCCACGGACTGGGTACCGTCAACCACAAGTACGGCACCGACGGCCGTGCAACGTTCCCGGATAGTGCGCAGGTCAAGCAAGGTGCCGTCTGCCCAGTGGACTTGAGGGACTGCGACAATGGCTGTTGCGGCGTCGATCTCGTTGAGCACGTGTTCGGTTGGGGTTGCCGCACTCCCGTCGGATGTGTCCACCATAGTTAGCCCGGCCCCAGACTCCACGGCCAGCCTCCGCCAGGAGTAGACATTGCTCGGGAACTGCTCGCGCAAAGCAATGATGCGCTGCCCGGGTCCGAGTGACACGTTGTTGGCGGCAATTGCGATTCCGTAAGACACAGCCGGAATCAGCGCAATGCTCTTGTCGGCGGGCGCGTTTACGAGTGCCGCAAATCGCGATCGAATGACATCTGGGTCTCGAAAGAAGTCATCCGCAGCAATGACCGTGGGGTTTCGCTTGGCCTGTACGCCCGCGATGCCTGCCTCTTCGACCCGACGTGACAACGGCGCCATGTACGCGCAGTTGATGTAGTGGACGTCGTCAGGAAGCTGGAATCGGTCCTTTTGACAGCGCAGATGTTCCATTTGGCCTCGCTACGGGTGCTGAAACGTCAAGGTACAACCCGTGGCGCGACCGAAGGCCCGGCCAAGTTATCGCAACTCGATTCTAATCGATTTTTCGACCCGCGGATCGGTACGTATAGAACGGACGTGCACGTGTCGGGCATTTGACTCGCAGTCAGATCGGGTAAAGGTCGAAAACTTGTGATCGTGACGCGTGTCCGTGTCGACGTGCACGAACACCGGATCAGACGTGTCGCCGACAACTGCGACGGCGGGGGCCAGGCGACCGTTGACGAAGGCCGCAAAGTTCAGAACAAAGAGAGCGGCGAGGCACGGCAACATCCATGCACGCTGCCGTTTGATTCGCTCGAGCGGGGGGAGATCGGAGCGATCGCGAGAGTACTTTGAGGAGGTCATGCTTTCTATGCGAGGCTACATTCGGGGCTTCTGCGGACTTCGGCGCGTGCGGACTCCTTCTGAACGTACGGGTGTTCCGAAGTATTGTTGTGGGTCTTTTTTCCTGCCCACAAAAAAATCGGCGTCCGTGATCTGGACGCGACTAAGCCGGATCGTTCAAGGTGGCCGTCGAGAAGCAGTCGAGATCAACGCGTGAGAGCTGGTTCCAGCACCACGTAGCCTGACAAGGAAACGCCTGCATGTAGAGTGGCTGCCCGATGATAACTGAGTCCAGGCACCTGGGTGCCTGATCGGCGAGGGCTTTCAAGGTTGGATAGTCGCGAACGGGCCCACGCGCCGTAAATCGCCCGGGTCGTCCCGCAAGGCGATCTGGGTCAGTCACCTGTCGGAGTTGTTCGAGCGCTCGGTGCGTGCCCGTGCCGTCGGTGTCGTCGTTGCTCGCGTCGGTATCAACCACGAAACGACAGCAACCCGAATCTGCATACAGGGAGACCAGGTCTGGCTCACGGCCCGGGATACACAGGGCCAATCGGCTACGTCCAAAGGACTCAACGAGATCGGCGAACACCTTGGGCGAAACGTCTGTCCCCACAATCAGGCGGTACACGCCACAATCCAGATAGCGGCGAACATCAGCATCCGGGGAAGAAGAGCAATCAACCTGAATCGGAATGTCGACGGAAGCGCAGACTTCCAGAATGGCCGCCGCGTTGGGTCGCTCCGAGGCTCGTTCCGACGGTAGGTCCACTAGCACGAGCGTCTTGGCGTTCTGCACGCGCCAGAGCTTGGCCATCTGCACGGGATCCGCCAGCAGGTGTGGCGGGGGCTGATCGACCGTGTACGTGCAACGGCCGCCGCGTATGCTCAGTGCCGGGATTATCAGTAGCATAGCGTTGACTCGGTGGAGGTGGAAACATGCGGTGCGGCAACCGGTTCCGCTTTCCCGCTCATCGAATTCACGGCACGCGAATAGCGCGGTTTGCGATATTCTGCCGACCACGCACGATAGCACCCGCACCATGCGACCCCAGGCTCGAACGCTCGTAACATCCGCCCTCCCATACGCCAACGGGCCCATACACATCGGTCATCTGGCCGGCGCCTACCTTCCGGCAGACCTGTTTGTGCGCTACAAGCGCCTCCGGGCCGAAGATGTGATCCATATTTGCGGCTCCGACGAAATGGGCGTTGCGATCATGGTGCGGGCACGGAAGGAGGGTATCAAGCCGCAGGATCTCGTTGATCGGTTCCACCCGCTGATCCGAGAAAGCTTTGCCCGCTTCGGTATCAGCTTCGACTACTACGGTCGAACCACCAGCGACGTACATCGGCAGACCAGCCAGGCCTTCTTCAACAAGTTGGCAGAGAAGGGCACCTTTGTTACGCGTTCAGAACGGCAGCCGTATGACCCGGTCGAGAAGATGTTTCTGGCGGATCGGTTTGTCGTGGGTACGTGCCCGAACTGTGGAAACGAAAATGCCCACGGTGATCAATGCGAGCGATGTGGCACAAGCCTGAGTCCGTCAGAACTCATAGACCCTCGCAGTACACTCTCTGACGCAGCGCTGGAATGGCGCGATACCGTTCACTGGTATTTGCCGCTCGACCGCCTGCAGGGGGAAGTGGCCGAATGGATTGCTACAAAGAAGGACTGGAAGCCCAATGTGCTCGGTCAGGTCGGTAGCTGGCTGAACGAAGGTTTGCGCGATCGTGCGATCACACGCGATGTTCCGTGGGGTGTCCCGGTCCCTCAGGAAGCGGCCGACCTTGCCGGTGTAAATGCCGAAGGCAAGGTTATCTACGTCTGGTTCGACGCGCCGATCGGATACATCTCGGCCACCAAAGAATGGGCGGCCGAGATGGGGCAGCCAGAACGCTGGCGCGACTACTGGCAGGATGAGAATACATCGCTCGTCCACTTTATCGGGAAGGACAACATTGTCTTCCACTGTGTCATGTTTCCGGCCATGTTGATGGCACACGGGGGATTTGTTCTGCCGACCGACGTGCCGGCGAACGAATTCCTGAATATCGAAGGCCGAAAGCTGTCTACGTCGCGGGGGTGGGCCGTTTGGCTGCACGAATATCTCGACGCCTTTGAGCCGGACCTGCTTCGGTATGCACTTGCCACGACGCTGCCCGAGACAAAAGACGCTGACTTCAGCTGGGCTGACTTTCAGGCTCGCGTGAACAATGAGCTGGCGGACGTCCTGGGCAACTTCGTCAATCGCACGATGACGTTTGCTACGAGATATTTTGATGGTCGTGTGCCGCCGCTCGTCGATCCGCAGCCGGTTGATACCGACGTGCTTGAGTCGATTGCTGCGTTTCCGGATGTGATCGGTACCGCCTACGGCTCATACCGAACACGTGAAGCCGTCTTCCAGACGATAGCACTTGCCCGAATCGGCAACAAGTACTTCAACGATACCGAGCCGTGGAATACTCGGAAGACGGATACGGCTCGGTGCGGCAACACCATCCACGTGTCGCTTCAGCTTCTGGCGTCTCTGTCAATACTGATGGATCCTGTCCTTCCGTTCAGTGCGCGCCGCTTGAGGGAGATGCTCAACATGCCTGCCGTTCGCGACAGCGCTCGACATGCTAGCTCGCCGCACGGTGCGGACCACGTGGACCAGGCCGATCAGGCTGGTCAAGACGTGCTCGGTTGGGACGACGCGGGCCGGTCGCTACTCGCGCCCGGTCATGCACTCGGCACACCGGAGATCCTGTTCACGAAGGTAGAGGACGACGCGATCGCCGCCCAGGTCAAACTGCTTGAGGACGCCGCCGGCGGCCAGGGGGTAGTAGGCAGCGTGGCCGGCGATGGTGGGGAGGTTGAAGACGATGCTGCCGGTGCTCCAGCGTACGAAGAAGCAAAGGAGACCATTACGTTTGATCAGTTTTCGGCGCTGGACCTTCGGATGGCGACCGTGCTCGAGGCAGAACGGGTCCCGAAGACCGATAAGCTCCTTCGTCTGGAGATTGACGTCGGATACGAGCGCAGACAGGTTCTCTCAGGCGTCGCTGAACAGTTTGATCCAGAATCGCTGATCGGGCGCCGCGTCGTCGTCGTTGCGAACCTGAAGCCACGCAAGATCCGCGGGCTGGAGAGCCACGGGATGCTGCTGCTGGCCGAAGATCCCGACGGTACACTTCATTTTGTCGGGTCTGACGGCGTGGACGGCTCGGTGGTGCGCTGACACGGGTTAATCGCCGGAGGTGATGGCCGATACCGGATACGGTGTGTAGCCCATAGGGTTACTCGTATCTAGCGCTAATCATCTCCCGATGCAGAAGGTCGAGTCCAAGGCAGGCACGGATGCCGTTACAAATTCGCGCGGTGTTGCCGACAAGAAGTTGCTCCATGGCGCGGGTTTTGGCGGTGTAGTCGCAGGACCAGGGCGGGCGGCACGCGTGCGCGAAATGGTGATCCGTCGTGCCGGACACGGACTCCTCAAACATGACCTCGGGAGCGATCACCCGGCTGCGGACCGCAATGCCGCACTCATCAAGCGGGCGACCGACATCGTGGGTGCGCTCGTCGGACTCATCTTGCTGTCGCCGTTGTGGTTGACAATTGCAGTTCTGATCAAACTGTCTTCGCGCGGCCCCATTCTGTACTCGCAGTATCGGTTGGGTGAGAACGGGCGTTGGTTTCCGATGTTCAAGTTTCGCACCATGGTCGTCAACGCTGAGGAGCGGTTGAAGGAGGTCCTCGCGTCTGACCCCGATGCAAAGCGGGAATTTGATCGGTACCACAAGCTGAAGAACGACCCGCGCGTAACCAGGATTGGTCGGATGCTTCGCCGCACGAGTCTCGACGAGCTGCCGCAGCTTCTGAATATTCTGATTGGCCACATGAGCCTGGTCGGTCCACGCGGCTACATGGCATTCGAAGTTGTCAAGATGCCGGAGACAGACAGAATCTTGAAGATTCTATCTGTCAAACCTGGCTTGACAGGGTTCTGGCAGGTTGGTGGCCGGAGCGATGTCGACTTCGACGAACGCCTGGATATGGACGTGTTCTACATCCAGAACTGGTCGCTCGGAATGGACATGTACCTTTTGGCCACCGCCAACCTGGAAGGGTTTATCAAACGCTACCAGCAGGCGTGGTTGGTGCGCATGGCGGCTAAGCTGGGAATCCAGGAGCCGCGACCTGACGATCAGGTATTGATCGGGATGCCGTAAGCCGATCGCGTTGCTTCCAGCAACGCTTCAGAGAGCGTCGGGTGCGGATGCATCGCTTCCATGATTTCATGCCCCGTCGTCTCCAACGTACGCGCCGCCACCGCTTCAGCAATCAGTTCGGTCGCGTCGTAGCCCACGATGTGGCAGCCGAGCAGTTCACCGTACTTCTCGTCGTAGATGATCTTGACGAACCCTTCCGGATGGCCGATTGCCGAGGCCTTCCCCGAGGCGCTGAACGGGAATTTGCCGACCTTGACATCGTACCCGGCCTCTTTCGCCGCACGCTCGGTATACCCCGTCGACGCAATCTGTGGCTGGCAGTACGTGCATCCAGGGATGTTCTTGCGGTCCATCGGTCGTACATCGTGGCCGGCGATCTTTTCGACACACAAGATG
>JAUIJQ010000137.1 GCA_030431165.1 Rhodothermia bacterium
AAGGAGATTCTGTCGGCCATCGCCTCGGTCAGTCCAGATCGCAGCTGATCCGACAAGCCGCCAACATGCGCTCGTCGCGATGCTCGCTCGTCTGCAGCCAGACGAAGCGCCGTGGCCATCCCGACGATCCCTGCGACATTCTCAGTGCCGCCGCGTCGGTCGCGCTCCTGCCCGCCACCTGTGACGACTGACTCGAGTTTCACGCCACTGCGAACAAAGAGGCATCCGACGCCTTTCGGCCCGCCAAACTTGTGTGCCGAGAGCGAAAGCATGTCGACGCCGAGAGTCCGCACGTCGATACCATCGAGCTCGACTGCCTGAACCGCATCGGTATGTACCATGGCGGAAGTAGACTCCGCGATGCGTGCAACGTCGGCCCGGGCGCCCGTCTCATTATTGACGGCCATACATGTCACAAATGCCCCGTCGCCTGCCGTCGCAACCGCGGCGTATGCCGCTTCAGCCGGTGCTCCATGCCGGTTGACAGGCAGCCAGTGCACCGCTCGCTGCGTCCCGGTTCGCTGGACCGGACGCAGAATCGCGTCGTGCTCGGACCCGGTGCAGAATATGGTCCTATCCTGGCTGGCGGCCGTATGGACTGCCAGATTATTCGCCTCTGTGCCGCCTGACGTAAACACGATCTCGGCAGGTTCCGCACCGATCACTTCGGCAACGGTGTCCCGTGCCTGTTCGACAGCGTGGCGGGCCTCCCTGCCGCGCTGGTACACGGCCGACGGATTCCCCCAGCCGTTACGAAGAAACGGCAACATGGCGTCGAGCACACGCGGGTCGAGGGGCGTCGTCGCCGCATGATCCATATAAATACGCTTCACCGAGCCGAGGTTAAGCTGTTGGAACAGGGCTGTGGGCTCATGTAGCCCGAGCACGGCCCGGTGTTCCCGTCTTTAAGCGCCTCCCGTCGTCGAGCGCGTCCCGTCTTTGAGCGCTCCCGTCTCTGTGCCAGGTGTTCCCGCCATTGAGCGCTGAACCAAGGCCGCTGAAACGCGTTACCAGCCCGCAGTGGTTCGAGCAAGTGCTCCTGACCGCACCCACCGGCCAACCTCCCACCAAACGAAGCCGACAAGTGCCCGTCCGTCGACGGCAGGCAAAGTCTCTTCGTACAATATCAGGCTCATGGAGAAGCTCGTCGTACAGGGCAGCCAACACTTAAGCGGCACCCTATCTATAAGTGGTTCCAAGAATACAGCGCTACCACTTATGGCAGCAGCGATTCTCGGCGGTGACGTGTCGACGCTGTCCGGCATTCCAAACCTGAAGGACGTGCGCACCTTTGCGCGCGTAATCGGATACACCGGTGTCGATGTCAGCCTTAATCCCGACCTGGGCACGGCGACCATCGACGCATCGGAAGTCACAAACCCGGAGGCGCCGTACGAACTTGTGAAGCGAATGCGTGCCTCTTTCTACATGATGGGCGCACTGCTTGGGCGCTGCGGTCATGCGCGCGTCTCGCTTCCCGGAGGATGTGCCTGGGGCCCTCGGCCCGTCAATCTGCACATCGACGGCTTCCGCGCGCTTGGTGCCGAGGTTGAGTTGGACAAAGGGTACGTCACTGCAACGGCGCCCGGCGGGCGTCTTCGCGGCGGACGATTCAAGCTTACCCCGTCATCGGTCGGCGCCACCATCAACTTGATGCTCGGTGCGTCGACTGCGAACGGTACGTCGATCATCGAGAATGCTGCCAGAGAACCCGACGTTGTTGTATTTGGCGAGTACCTCCAGGCCATGGGGGCACACATTGACGGATTGGGGACCTCAGAGGTTGTAATCGAGGGCATTCCCGCCCTGCACGCCGCCGACTTTGCCAACTGTCCGGACCGAATCGAGCTTGGCACTTTTATGATCGCCGCTGCCCTGTGTGGAACGCCGGGCGAGCCCGTCACGCTGGTCGGTGGCGACCACACGCAGCTCGGAGACGCGTTTATAGAGGCATTTGCCGCAACCGGCGCAGAGACGGAGTACGGCACCGATGCCATTGTCGTGCGTGCTCCGGCGGAGATACAGCCTGTGTCGGTAGAGACCGCCATCTACCCGGGTTTTCCGACCGACCTTCAGGCGCAGTGGACCGTCCTCATGACGCAAGCTGCAGGCAACTCCAAGATCACGGATGCCGTCTACACCGACCGCTTCAAACATATTCCCGAACTCCGCCGCATGGGTCTCAACGCAATCGTTGTGGATAACGAGGTTGTCGTTGAAGGCAAAACGCGGCTATCGGGTGCATACGTCATGAGCACCGATCTTCGCGCCAGTGTCTCGCTCGTGCTGGCCGGCATGGTTGCTGAAGGCGAAACCCACGTACAGCGGGTCTACCACCTGGATCGGGGGTACGAAGACCTGGAAGGAAAG
Source organism: Rhodothermia bacterium (assembly GCA_030431165.1). Lineage (GTDB taxonomy): Bacteria > Bacteroidota > Rhodothermia > Rhodothermales > JABDKH01 > JANQRN01. Next base: position 2,371 of record JAUIJQ010000137.1, read on the forward strand.
CTGGCCGCTGCGGGCGTCGAGGTGAAGCGCGTTTCGTATGACGAGTTTGCGGATCCTGAACACGAGCCCGCGCACGCGTGATCGTCAGAAGACGGCCGAAAGCTGCATCCGCATTGTGTGGATCGTCGGCGCACCCGCCGGGCTTCGGCCATCGTAGGCGATACTCCCGCGCAGGTACTGGTTGAAGACGTACTGCCCGACAAGTGACCAGAGGGCAGAACGACCCGCCCCTCGCCCATCAGTAAGTTCGAACGCAGAAAGCCCGGCCGCATCCCCGGTCAGCCGTACATCTGCGAACTCAACCGACGAACTTAACTGAAGGCGTCTCGCTGCACGGTATCGAATGTTTACGGGCACCTTGAGTATCGCCGCCTCACGGGGCTGGGCACGGTCGGATTTCTTGCCGACCTCAACGCCCACTTCCACACCGAGCGTATTCGTGGGCTCAACGGACACGCTCACGCTACCCAGCTTCGTGTTCAGATCAAACGTGCGCGAAGCGAAGGCCTCCGACAAGACGGCGTTTTGCTCTACACGTCCAGTCGTTACAACTGCAACAGTCGGCGTGACGCGGTATCGCACCCTCAAATCGGCAAACCGCAGCGTGCGTTCTTCCAGACCTGCAGCAAGATCAGCGAGCGTCGCAACGCGGTTGAGCGTGACATCAATACCTACCCGCGATGCCGGACGCCCGATGGTAAGCAGCTGACGCGTAAGGAGACGACCATTAAGTGTCAGGCCGGGCCTCCTGAAGTCGCGCTGCCTCAATGCGTAGATGCGTCCAATGTCGGTACTTCGGTTTTTCTCACTGACCTCGACGACTGTGGTCGACGTAACATGCGATAACGCACGTGCCAACCGGCCGGTCAATCCGCGAAGCAGATTCTCCGGCCGGAGGTCGAGGCGTCCTCGCGCTTTGACACCGACGATCCCGAACAGCGAGTCTGAAGGAACAAAGGTTCGGGCGTAGGTACCTTCGTTTGGTGTGGTCTCAAGTACAAATTCCTCAATTGCGATGACGCCGTCGTCGTTGCTATCAACCCAGACGTACTCGCCCTGCTCTGGACCGATACGGACATACACTTCTTGTAACCTGGGGGTCCGCTCGGTCTGCCCTTCATACAACCAGGAAAGCCCGACGGCCCTTTCAAGCGGACGCCACGCTCCGTTGAACCCAAGTACGACCGATTCGCGGTCTTCGATGCCAAAGGCAGTAAGATCATCGCTCTCTGCACGCGTCGTGCGAAGGCCCGCATTGGCCTCGAATCGCAACGAACCGGTTGATCGATACCTGGTCGACAGGTTCACAGTTGTTGACTGCTGCGCGTCTACAAAGGCGCCGTCGAGTGGACGCTCCTCAGAACGCCACTCCCCCTGAACACCGAGAAACAGTCGTTCTGAAGCGTAGCCGACTCCCGGGCGAATCTCCTGGAATCGGATGGAACGCAGCAGCAGCGAATCATCCATCGTTCCCGTATCGCGGGTGTCCTCGCTTTCAAACTCGACAAAGGGATTAAGCGATCTGTCAAGAAGCCCCACCGAAGCACGTGCACGATGGCGCACGGAGTAACTATCTGTTTCCCCCGGGATACTCTGACTGTCGATCCAGTCTCCCGCGTATGAGGTTGCAAGGCCGACCGAATCACTCGAAGCGAGTCGCACAGCGTACCGGATTGACTCAAACGCATCAGACAGAGCAAGCCGACCGCTTTCGAACCCAATTGATCGCCCCAATGCAGTTAGGCGAATCGCTCCGGATACCATCTCTTCGCGCTGGCCGCTACCGCTGGTTGCGCCGACCTCAAACGGGACGTTCCAGTCGCGCTCAAATTCGACAGAACGGACACGATCAAATGTCGTGAATGTCGCCTCGCGTATGTTCATGTCGAAGTCGGCCGCGACATTCACACTGCGGATGCCGGGCAGGAAGAACGTCGGGCTCTCGTACGTACTCCCGATACGAAAGGCTGCTCCGCGATCGTCCTCCGAATCGAGAGAGGACAAGCGGTTGCGATCAAGCTGAGCGTGGGCGAGTTCACCCCTGATCTCAAATCCCTGAACCGGTCGGATGGCGGCACGGATGTCGAGCAGCTCCTGCCGACTCGGCTGCGGCAGCAATCGAATCGGTTCGTAGTCACCGCCGCCTGCGCCAACGTGTTCGTACTGAATTCCGTTGATCTGCCGACCAACGCGAACATAAGAGCCCGTGCCGGATGCCACGCGCGAGAACTGGACGCGGTAGACCTGCTGTGAGTCGGCCGGGGCCTCGGCCAAGGCCACAAAGATGGTGTCGGGCGCTGCGCCTGACTCTACGACCGACTGGATGTAATGAACGTACGGCGCCTCGGGATCGTATTCGACCGGTGTCGCTCCGGAGCGCGTCGCAACGTTGTCACCCGCCTGCGCGAGCAGGAGTGAATCAGCGGCAGACAAACCAAACTCATCGGCAAACCCATTGCCGTCTGCTTCGCGCACAAAGCTGACACCAAATGTAGCGCGTGACGTGCCATCACGGCGTTGCCAGAAATCAGTGGACGCGTCGCCTGCAAGAAGCGTGCGCGTGAACTGGTTCGTCGTATACTGAAACTCGACTGACACCCGGCGATCTGGTGACATCACCCGTCGTGCTGTAAACGTGACCTCGGCCGTCGCATAGTCGACGACATAGTCTTCCGTTTCTCCTCTTACCAGCGAAACGCCGTCAAGGTAGACCGATTCAGATCCCGGAATCAGGATTATGAACCGTTCGCCATTCTGTCCTTCGAGTCGATAGGGTCCTTGAACGCCGTCGAGTATCTGCAGTGTCTGCCTGCGATAGATACCGCGCGCTGCCGCACCAGCTACGGTGACGGCTCCTCCGGCCACCGGCGTGTTGCCGCCGGTCGACCAGCGGCCGGTGACCTGTGCCCCTTGCAGCTTCCTCGAGACCCGCGCATAAGAGTCTCCGGCGATCGAAAGATCAAAGTCACCAAGTTGCGCCGTCGCATGCTGCGACTCGACCTCGATGAACACCTTGTCGAACTCGTCGATGCGCTGCGTGGTACCCTCGGGTACGATCGGAGTGTTCTCGTCCGACAGAACGGCGCGCAGATTGACCCCGTCCAGTATCTCGCCGGATAGCTGCATTCGAAGTCCGGATTCTATCGTTGCGTCCCGTCGATTGCCGGCGATAACGCCACGGGTTATCGAACCGCTGCGGGTAATCCGACTTCCGCCAAACAGATCGACATCTTCTGTGGTGCGCGTCGGTGGCACCGGCGAGAAATATGAGACCGAATCGGGATGCGCCGCAGGGATCACGTCGGTCGCGTACAATACGGTTGGTACGGCGGCCGGGTCACGACGGTAGGTAATGAATACGGTACTGCCGCGCGCACCCCAGAATGCTGCTTGACGACCATCGGGCAGAAAGTCGAAACTGATTGGCTCCGTCAGGGACGAGTCGGCGAACGCCCGCAGCGTGCCTGGCAAGACGTCAGGCGGGACGGCTCCGATTCGAAATCCGAACCGCGGCACGTCATCAACGCGCACAGCGTCCCGCACGGAAAGCGGATCCCGTGTGATGATCGTTGTCGTATCCTGCGCCAACGTGGACTGGGCAAGCGCGACAACGAGAAAGAAAACGAGGGTAACGGCCCGCCGGGAGCAGTTCACAATCTGGCAGCTGTTGACAGTCGGCAAAGGCGAGACTGTCAACAACAGTTACCAGACCGTGTTTCGCGACAGGTCTAGTCTGCTACCGTTCGAACGCCGTGTGCGTGGGGGCCCTTGTCGCCGTCAACAAGCGTGAATTCGACCTTCTGGCCATCTTCCAGTAGACGAAAACCCTCGGCGACAATCTGAGAGTAGTGGACAAAAATATCCGGTTCTCCCGGCCGGGCGATGAATCCGTAGCCTTTGCGTGGGTTGAACCACTTGACTACACCAAGGATACGTTGCTCCATGAGTACAACTGATACTGCTAACTTCAATAATGAGAGTGTGGGAGGCCATTGCCCGGCGTTTGCACCGACCGCCACTATTGAAAAGACGTATTTCTGTGCCAAACCGTGTCAACGCAAGCAAATAAATCGACTAAACGCGGCACATTGGTCGTGAACGCCCGTTCTGAGCCCACTTTCTACCGCGGACGGTGGGCGCCGTCGCCAACGGGTTCGTTGCATCTTGGCAACGCACGCACGGCCCTGGTTGCGTGGCTAGCTGCACGAAGCGCGGGCGGCACGTTTGTTTGGCGCACCGAGGATCTGGACGAGGCACGCTGTGAGCCGGCCCTAGCTGACGAAATGATGACCGACCTTCGCTGGCTCGGCATCGACTGGGACGAAGGACCCAAGATCGGCGGGCCGTATGGACCGTACGTTCAGTCCGGCCGTCACGGGCGGTACTACGAGGCGCTGGAACGCCTCTATAACGATGGCTCCTTGTACCCGTGTCGCGTTTCGCGCCGTGACCTCGCCGAGATCGCCACTGCCCCACATGGCCGAACACCTTCCTTTCCCGAAGAACTGAGGCCCGATACGCTCGATCCGCAATGGTGGGACAAAACACGCGCGGGCACGTCAGATGCGGCCGTCAGATTCCGGGTAGACCCCGGCGTCGAAACATTCGACGATCTACTTGCCGGCCGTCAGTCGCAGGACGTGGCCGTTCATGTTGGTGACTTCGTCCTGTTGCGGCGCGACGGGGTGTTTGCGTACCAACTCGCAGTGGTTGCCGACGATATTGCCATGCGGATTACGGACGTTGTGCGTGGTGCCGACCTGCTTGAATCCACTGGTCGTCAGATCCGCCTCTGCCGTGCGCTAGGAGGCGATACAATGCGCTACGGGCACGTGCCCATCGTCTACGACCATCACGGGGAGAAACTGTCTAAACGTCACCAGCATTTGACGATCGCATCTCTTCGCGAGAATGCCGTTGAGCCCACCGCCGTAATCGGTTATCTAGCATATAGTTTAGCTATTCTACCGGAACCTCGTCCGCTCACGGCGCGCGAACTCGTTCCAGGGTTCTCATGGTCGGATATCAGCACCGAATCGTGGTATTTGCCCGATGTGTCCCCCCTGGAACACCCCGGCAACTTCCTTTAGTCGTTTCTTCACGCACCGATACTGTCTTCGACCCAGTCACGATCCCAGGCCCCGACTAACCTCGATGGACACCCTCGAGGCATCGACCGAAACGGTTGATGCAAGCACCGCTCGCCGCGCGCTCTACCGCCCGATTTCGTTGCGCAGCACGTACGCCGGAACATTCAAGCCAGTGCTTCCCGCGTGGGTCCTGCTGATCCTGGCGATTATCCCGCTCGGCCTTGTCTCTGCCATGCCG
>JAUIJQ010000138.1 GCA_030431165.1 Rhodothermia bacterium
TGGCGTATTTCAACAGCTTGAGGGCTACCTCACCTTTAATGGCGCTGCTGTCCGGAATAACGGCGAGATGACGTGGGATGCGACGGGCATCGCACTAACGCAGAGCACAGTAACCAACGCAGGAACACTCGCCTGGAATGCCGGCAACATCTTGCTAAATGAAGGCGCCATTCGGAATGCGGGTGACTGGACGCAAGATGGCAACCTCTCGATTTCCGGTACACCCGCTGTTGTTGATGGTTACGGCTTTGAGAATCTCGCGGGTGGCAGTTTTGTCAAGGACGGCGGACTCGCCTACACGAACGTTTCGGTTCCGGCGCGAAATGCATCCGGTGGGACCATAGGCGTTACGACCGGCATCTTGCGCTTCAGGAATGTCTTTGATCACGAGGCGGGTGCGGTGCTGGAGGGTACCGCCTGGATGGACTTCGCGGCGGCTGCATTCGACAACGGAGGTGCGTTGCAGCCCGGAACGTCACCGGGTCAACTTACCTATGTCGGTACGTACGCGCCGTCTGACGGTGCGATGCTGGGTATCGAACTCGGTGGCACGGTCCCATCAAGTGAACACGACCAGCTTGCCGTGCGTCGCACTGACTACCTGGTGAACAACCGGTTTGTTGGTGGTGACGCCGTGCTGGGTGGCGATCTGAATATTTCGCTGGTCGACGGCTTCCTGCCACAACCGGGTGACTCGTTCGAGATCCTCAGGGCGGGCGAAGGCGTCAGCGGCGGTTTTGTCACGCGATCGGGGCTTGTGCAAGGCGACGTCGCATTGTATCCCGTCTACGGCGATACCACCGTTACCCTGGTTGCGTCTTCCGGTGTCCCGACTGTCAGCGGCAGCATCACGGTTGATCCGGTTAGTGTTGTTGGCGGAGAACTGCGCGAAGTATCCGTTGCCGGGAGCGGCTTCGGGCCGGATGTCGACGTACGTCTCGTTTGTGTTGAATGTGACAACTCCACCGACGACGTGCGTGGGCGTGTTGGCGGTATTTCGGAAAGCGCACTCACCGTCACGTTTGACCTTGCCTCGGATGTCAACCTCGGCACCTACAACCTCACCGTTTCCGATCCGCGAGGCGGGCAGGTTACTACGCCCTTCTTTGTGTCACCCGGACCGCCACTTGTGTCTGTTGTAGCAACTGACGGCGATCTCGGAGAAGACGGCGGCAACACCGGCTTGTTCACGATTTCACTCAACCGGGCGCTTCCGCAGCCGTTGCTTGTCCCCATTCAGTTTTCGGGATCTGCGACGCCGTTTCAGGACTACGTCACGGACCTGGTTGGTACGACCATCCGAATCGACGCCGGCTCGCTTGTAGCCCCACTTGCGGTCTTTCCGCTGGCTGACGAGGTGGCTGAAAGCGACGAGTCGGTCTCGGTATCGATCCTCTCCTCATCGGATTATGAGATCGGCACAGGCTTCGCGAGCATGACGTTGAAAGACGGTGCCGCACAGGCCGAGTTTGCGGTCTACGCCGCGTCGCCCCTTCGCGCCGGCAATCTCGGACTGGTCACGCTGACCGTCTACGGACAACAGATTGCCGAGGACGCAACGGTCTCGTTGGTTGGGGGTGGCCTGACCATCGACGCGGTACGCACGCAGACCGATACAACAGGTTTTGCCGTTGCGTCGAGCTTTGATCTTACGGATCGGCCATTAGGCGAATACCAGATAGAGATCACATCCGGCGGAGAGATGGCCGCGCTGCCCTCGCCCTTTGTGATAGAGCCGTTCCGAGATGGGTCGGTTTTTGTCAACCTGTCGCTGCCGCCGCGTGTGGCAAGGGGACGGCGCAATCGGGTCAGTCTTACGTTGTTCAATACGGGCAACATCGACGCAGTGGGCATTCCGTCGCTCGAAATTCCGGCTGGTGCGGAGTGGCACATTGACCTGCCACCGAGTGAGCTACCAAACGGCTCTTTGCTGGAGTGGGATGACACGATTACTCCGGTGGAGACAGATCGCGGCCTGTTGTTGCCGTTGATGCCGGTTCGGATTCCGCCGGGTTCGTCGTACGTCATTCCGCTTCACATCACGCTGCCCTCGACGGGTACCGCGACGTTTCGCCCTTATTGGATCGGCTCGTAGCCGAGTAGCCTGGTGCATCATGAACACAGAACGACACGCCAATTCAAGCAAACGCCGAAGGCTTTTCGACACCATGCTTCACCGTCTATCCTGGTTCGCTGAACGGCGGCGCCATATCGCATCATGGGCGGCCGCAATGGTTCTTGTGCTCGCCGGCGCGTCAAGCCAGACGGCTGGAGCGCAATGGCTTGAGCAACGCGACGGCGTGTGGTATCAGAATAACGGAAACCTGATTTTTGACCCCTGGACCCCGCTGTCGGACAAGTACGACGCTGATGACATGGCTGCGCTTTCGCCGGTTCTGGAGCGCATACGGGACGAGACGGCCACCGAGACAATCCACAACATCAAGGCGTTTGGTGGCGATGCGAGCTGCGGAAAGTCAGCACAGGCCGTGATAATGACCGCGAAGGACGACCTGGTTCCGCAGGGCTGGGACCTCGACATGATGAACTCGGTTGATCCGCTGAATGTGATCGTTGACGACGGGACGATTCATACCGTTTCGATGTTTACCTCGCCGAAGGGTAACAAGTACATCATTGATCGCTACACCGGTCGGATAGAGATCATTGAGGTTGCTGACTTTGAGGGAAGTAACCAGGTGTATGCCAAAGAGGGGGAGACGTCGCTACTTGACATGTACTACTTCGCTCTGGGGAATTCATTCAAGTTCTTTGCACCTGATAGAAGCAACGTCCACTTCAAGGGAGACAAGACGTGCCCGGTGCCAGACGAGGGAGACGAAGAAGAGACTGATGTCGTGACCTCGATGGACCCGAACGACAAGCTTGGTCTTGGCGGGGCCGGCGCGTCCCGGTATTTGCAGGACATCATTCCGATGAACTATCGGATTCGATTTGAGAACGCCGACTCTGCCTCGGCGCCCGCGCAGGAAGTCATTGTCATCGATGACCTCGACCTCAATGTGTTCGACATCGAAACACTCACACTTGGGGAGATAGGATTCGGTGACACAAAAGTCGCTGTACCGGCTGGACTGAAGAGCTACAGTACAACCGTTGACCTCCGTCCGGAGATTGATATCGTGTTGCGCGTTGTCGCCGGGCTTGAGTCGTCGAGCGGTCGATTGGTTTGGCGACTATCATCAATTGATCCGGACACCGGTGAGTTGCCGGCAGACCCGTTTGAAGGATTTCTGCCGCCGAATGTGTTGTCGCCTGAAGGGGAGGGGTACGTCGAGTTTACCATCCGTCCGAAAGAAGGGCTGCCGACGGGTACGACGATCAGCAACTTCGCGCGGATCTACTTTGACCTGAACGAACCAATCGATACGCCTCCGTGGGAAAACGTCATTGACCGTTCTTCGCCACAGAGCAACATCGTCGAACTGTCGGAGCAACGTGCCGACACGACGATTGTTGTTTCCTGGCAGGGAAGTGACATGGGAGCCGGCGTGGAGTCGTACGCGGTCTACATGTCGGAGGATGGCGGTGAGTTCAAGCCGTGGATCCGAAGAACAGAGGAAACGTCGGCTGTGTTTTCGCCGGCACCCGATGTGCCCACGACGTACTCCTTCTACACAATTGCTCGTGATGCCGTCGGTAACGTTGAGGCGCCCAAGACAGAAGGCGAGGCCTCGACCAGAATCGTCGTGTCTGTTGAAGAGATTGGTGGGGTGGATCTGCCTGTAGCGTACGCGCTGCGACAGAACTACCCGAATCCGGCTTCGGCGTCAACGACGATCGAGTTTGATCTCCCGGAGGCCGGGTTTGTGCGCTTGTCGGTTTACGATCTCCTCGGCCGCGAGATCGCCGTCCCGGTTTCGGGTGACAAGGCGGCGGGGAGCTATCGCGTAACGCTGGACACCGGTAAGCTGGCGGCTGGTCAATACTTCTACCGGATAAAGGCATCCGGTTACGAGTCGACCCTGCAGTTCGTGGTGGTACGATAGGATCGTTACGCGGGCTGACGCCCGCTGATCGTTATCGGCGGCCTTTGGCCGCCTGAAGCGTTTGGATCGTTTCGCGCCGTTGGCGCTGATCGTTACCGGCGGCTCCGCGCTGCCGGAACGCCGCTTAGCCGTTGCTCAGCCGCCGTTACCAGCCAGTGCAATCTCCGCCAACTCCCGGGACAACATCTGCTCCAGCGCCCTGAGCGCCTGCATTTGCTCAAAGAGCGGCGCGTACCGTGGATCCGCCACGAGGAAAGAACTGGTCCACGCTTCGAGCGGTCCGATGCCGCGCAGTTGTTCTTGCTCGACGCCCGCCAGATAGCGATCGATGTGCTCGCGCGAAGGGACGCCGTACGTGTCGTCATCAACGATGTCCCAGGGTTGGCCGAAGTACTGTCCAAACGCCTCGCGAATACTGTCCTCCAGCGCCTCGTCGCCGTCGCGCAGCAGGGCGACAAATTCATCCGACAGCGCCTTCGTTGCCCGCGCCTGTAAGAGGCGCTCCATGTGCAGGATGCCGGCCACGACGGCGGCGCGCTCGTGACGCGGCGCTTCGGCATACTCCGACGTTCCCAGGAATCCGGCGTACATCACCCGGCGGTCTTCGGTGCGTGTCTCGTCCAGGAACGTGTCAAACGTGTCGAAAGGGTACAGGACGTAGCGGCCAAGCGCATCAAACGCCGCTTCGTACTCAGCCCTGCGCGACGGAAAGAAGAGTTTGCCGCGCGACCCGCCCGCGACAACTGCCTCGTGCTCGTCCCTGGATGCCAGCGGTGATCGCGGCAACGTGCGCATCAGGCTACGCGGGGACCGCGCGGTAATCGGGTCAACAGCTTCATCAGGTAGTACCGCCTCAAGGTGTGTGATCGTCTCGGTGCCGCAGTGGTTCCAGAAGAAATAGTACTTCCCCTCGTATGTCCAGAAGCGGTCCAGGGTAACCGCCAGAAACCGCCGGATTTCTGATTCGCTCAGATCCAGCGGCACACTGATCAAATCGCGAAACTCCTGCCTGTTGTACTCGAGCAGGATATCCGGCATTTCGTAAATGAAAAGCTGGGACGGATATGCGCCCATGAGTCCGGATAGGTAGTTCAGCGTGATATCCGCAACGTTGGCGCGGTAGCTCAGTACGAGGTCGTCTGCCGCGTCTTCCACACACGCCTCGCCCGCTTCCTGATTCGGCGCACACCTCACAACCCGAAACATCGCGTGACCCCAGCGGCTCGCCATGCCTTTTCCCGCCGCCGCATGCAGGTAGTGTATCGCGTATACGCGGTCAGCATCGAGGCGCGCGGTGCGTCGCATGTTTTCGGATGCCACATGCGCGCTCAGCAACACGGTCTGATAGTCTGTGCATGACGCATCGGAGCCGTTTGCGTTGCCCAACGAGTCCGCAGTGCGATCGACGCCGAAGCGATCGTCGAAGTACGCCGTCCAGCCGGGGCGGGCACATGCGTACGTTTCATCAAGCACGTAGTACTCAAGGTTGACGGCGAATGACTCGCTCAGGTTGGTGAACTCGTAGGGATCGGGAGAGCCGGCGCCGTTGTAGTTTTTGACTCGGTTGCGCGAAAACGGCGACCAACGTTTTTGTCCGCCGGCCAGAGCGGACAACCTCGCGTCGTCGCTCCTGTCCTGCGCTTCAAACATGTGGCCGAGCTCGTGGATCACCGTTGCCTGCAGGGTGCGCCGAAACGTGCGGTGCATACAGTCAAAGTCGGATACACCGCCATCCGGCTCGGTAACCGACAGTTCAGCCAGACGCCGACTGACGACTATCCGATTTCGCCGCCGGTCGTATTTGCCAAACGTTTTGCCGCCGGTGTCAGTAGCATCCGCGGTGTTGTCTTGCACTCTGCAGAAATCCGCGGCGGACAGCTCGTTGTTCAGTTCCTCAACATGGATCGACAGCGTCGCCCCCTTACTTGTTCGCAGGGCTATCGCCAACAACGCAGGCGGTGCGTGCGCCAGGGCATCACGTGCTGCGGATTCAACAATATGGCTGAGCGCCACATCCGCCAGCCCCGACACCCGTATGTCGATCGTGTGGGCCTCGCTGACCGTTGTGCTGTCGCGAACGCGGGTGCCGTCGTTGCTGCCGGCATGGGCCGGTGCCGCGCAAAGACTTGACGCCAGCGCAAATGTGACGATACCCGTCAGGAAATGTATCTGTTTAGACGCGCGCCCCATGATCAAGAACAGAAGCTCTATTCAATTTGGTCGGACTCTCGCACTTGTGGCGGTAACAAGTGCGGTCCTGGTCACATCGACAGTTTCGGCGCAGATATCCGAATCTACAGAGGACTGGCCCGCGTGGCAGAAGGTGTCCGTTGGCAGCCTCGGCGCCGTGTCGGTGCTTTCTACAATTGCGTTGATTGGCGTCTCAACAAATGACGGCGGCGACGGATCAGAATCCAACTCGGACAACGCCGACAGCGACTCCGGCGGCAATGCACGCAAAGGCCAGGGCTACGTGGAAGAACTCAAGAACGAGTTGCTGCTTGTTGTGAACCTCGGCCGCGCAGATTCGACGCGGTCCGTAAACGACATCGACGCGCTTGCACGTGACTACCCGGTGCTGGCGTCGTACTACCGCGAGCTGATTAGCGAGCACCCGGAAGTCATTGATGCCGTCGACGAGAAGATCGCGGGCGACACGCTGGTCGAGCGGCTCAACCGGGTGATGATGGTTCACCTGTTTGGTGGTGAAACGCGGGCTGCACCCGCTGATCGTTAGCGCCGCCGTAACGATTAAACCATCAGGCGACGAAGTCGCCGGAACCATTAAGGTGGCCGCAGGCCACCGTAACGATTAAGGTGACGGAGTCACCGTAACGCTCACCGCACATACACCAGCGTCCGCGTCGCGAGCACCGTGCGCCGTCCTCGCGATGCGCCGCCGGCTTCGCCTAGCGACCGCGCCTCCATCCGCACCAGGTAGACACCCGCTGCCAGGCCATCCGGCCTGAACCGTACATCATGGTCTCCGCGTGGCATCACGCCATCCGCCAGCACAGCTACCCGGCGACCCAGTGCATCGTACACAGTCAGCGTGACCGCGGCGCCGCTGACGCCGGCATCGCGACCCCCGACGCTGTACCGGAACGTGGTGACATCCGAAAACGGGTTTGGGTATCCGGCGGACAGCGTTGCGAGCGCGCCTTCACTTTCGGGCACGTCAACAGGCGCTGGTACTTCTTCAACGGATACGCCGGTCGCAGATGTCGTGAATGAATAGACGGGCGACCACGGACCAAAGCCGAGGCTGGATCCAGATCGCAGGCGCCAGTAGTGTTGTGTGTTGGTTGCGAGCCCGGTCAGAGCGAGGCTTCCACCCGCCAGTTCTTCGTTCGCGATCAGGTCGCCGCCGTCCTCGAAGAAGCCGTCGCCCAGCAGAGGATTGGTCGAGAGCTGTACCTGGTAGCGCTGTGCGCCAATGGCGCCCCGCCACGTCAGCGTTGGGTCAGACGCGACGCCGGTACGCTCGGGCCCGGGGAAGGCCGCGACCGGCGGCGACGGCGGCGCGGGGACGCCCGTCGACAACGTGACATATCCAAACGTCGCATCGATGTCGGCGCACACGTGTACGGTGCCATCAACGTCGCGCGACGTTGATGATTGTGCGGTCCATTCGTGGCTCACGTGATCGCGGAAGAGAACCAGCGC
>JAUIJQ010000139.1 GCA_030431165.1 Rhodothermia bacterium
CACTTTACGCCGATTCAGGTGTCAGCCAACGGCGTAAAGATGGTGACCTTCGACAAAGACGACGTCGAAGCGCTGGGGCTCGTCAAGTTCGACGTGCTTGGACTACGGATGCTCGCTGCCCTCAGTGAAGCCGTTGAACTTGTACAGCGCCACGCGCCAACCGGCCACATCGACAAACACTTCGAGATCGACGAGCTGCCGCTGGACGACCCGCAGACGTACAACATGATCCGCGCGAGCAAGACGCTCGGGGTTTTTCAGATCGAATCGCAGGGGCAGCTTCACCTGCTCGGGCAGCACCAGCCCGAAGACTTCATGGACCTGATCAACGAGATCGCGTTGTTCAGACCGGGACCACTACAGAGCGGCATGGTGCATCCGTTTGTGCGACGGCGGCGGAAGCTTGAGCCGATTGAGTATCCGCACCCGAGCCTTGAGCCAATCCTGAAGTCGACGCTGGGGGTGATCATTTATCAGGAGCAAGTGCTCGAGGTGGCGCACCAGTTTGCCGGCATGTCGCTGGAAGAGGCGGATGAGTTTCGCCGCCTCATGTCGAAGTTTCGCGACCCGGGCGCGATGGAAGACATGCGGGACAAGTTCATTGCGGGCGCGATGAGCAAAGGCGTGGACGAAAAGTCGGCGAACACGGTGTTCGACATCGTGTCGAAATTTGTCGGATACGGCTTCTGCCGCAGTCACGCAGCGGCGTTTGCGAAGACGGTGTACCAATCCGCTTACCTGAAGCGTCACCGCACGGCTGCGTTTATGGCGGCGTTTATGCAGCACCGGCCGGGGTTCTACAGCCTGATGACGGTTGAAGAAGAGGCGCGGCGGTTCGGCGTGCCGATCCTTGAGCCGGATATCCGGCGGTCGAGCGTGCGGTACGACCTGGAGCCAACCGACGATGGGCGGATGGCCATCCGGAAACCCCTCACCTCCGTCCTTCATGTATCATCTGAACAGGCCCGTGCAATTATATGGGAGCGAATCAGTAAGCCGTTCTCATCAGTGGAAGACTTGTACATGCGTGCGGCGGTAAAAGGAGATGCGCTCAGGTCACTGGCGCAGTCGGGTTCATTGGACGGATTGGCGGGCTCGAGCCGGCGGGCGCTATGGGAGATCGGGGTGTTGGAGCGCCGCGTCGGGTTGCCCGGAAAGCGCCCTACTCCGGCGTTGTTCGACCTACCGGTCATCAGCGAGGCGGATATCCCCGAGCTGCCGAAGCTCAGTATCGAAGAGCGATTGAGCTGGGACCTGCAGACACACGAGGCGGCACGTATACACCCCATGGCGCTGGTGCGGCGGACGCTAAACGAGCTCGAGGTGCGCACCATCGACACGTGTTACCGGCTGGGGCGGTATGCGCCGATTGGTACCGGGCAGACATCGACGATCATCACGGTTGCCGGGATCGCGGCGTTGCGGCAGCGTCCGTCGACGGCGAACGGGGTGATGTTTTTGACGCTGGAGGACGAGACGGGGCTGATCCAGACGATCGTGTTGCCGAAGGCGCTGGAGCACCTGGACCACGTGTTGTGTCAATCCGCGATCATCGCCCGCGGGAAGTTGCAGGTGATGGGCAACTGGCGCGGGCTTGTGCTGACGCAGGCGTGGCCGCTGAACGGCATCATGGGTGGATACGAGGGACACCCGTCGATGGCTGGGGGAAGAGATCGGTTGGTGGTGCAGGCGGCAGGGTGATACATTGCCAACGTGAAAGCAATGGAGGCAATGCTACATATCGATAGGTGAGCTTCCGTCGAACGCCCTGCAAGAAACCCAATGGCCCCACTAACTAAGTCCATCAATTCTGAGCGGCTGGTCATCCGCCAGTTCAGCAAGAATGGCCGCGACGGAAACGAATCGGCGATGGCTAACCACCTGAAACTGCCCTCTTCACTGGCAACGCTGCTCACGGGGCTGCTACTGTTGGCAGCCTGCGACTCGCGCGCGCCATCTACGCCGGACCATAACATCGGGCCCGCGATCGACTCCATCGCAACGGCCGCCCTCACATCGGGTCCGGTCGCGGGGTTGTCGATCGCCGTCGTCAGGGAGGGAGAAATCATCTACGCCAGCGGATACGGCTCAGCCGACCTTGAGGGGGCGCGAGATGCCACGCGCGAAACAGTGTACGTCGCGGCGTCGGTGACCAAGATGCTGACCGCACTCGCTGCCCTTACGCTGGTCCATGACGGGCGACTTACACTTGACGATACACTGGCTGATCTACTGCCGGCCTATCCGAATCCCGAGCAAGCGCGGGTCATAAGACTACGCCACCTGCTCAATCACACATCCGGCCTGCACGACCTGCTGGATTCTCCGCTCCTCGAGACAGTCGAGCAAGGCCAACCGATCGTGGCGAGCGCAGTACTCGAGTGGCTTAAGGATCAGCCGTTGGACTTCGAGCCGGGCACGCACTGGATGTACTCAAATACGGCCTTCTACCTCGTCGGCCTCATCATCGAAGAAGTGAGCGGACTGACCTACGGAGACTTCGTTCGTGATCGCGTTGCACGCCCCCTGGGACTACACGACACGTTCTTGTGTGACGACTGGCTACTCCCCGAGCGCCGAACCGTTGGTTATGAACCAGCCGACGGCGGTTTGACGCGAACAGACACTTACGAAACTACAGGAGCGAAGACGGGCTTTGGCGCGGCGGGTGGCTTCTGTTCAACAGCGATTGACCTCGCCATGCTGCCGACTGCGCTATCTGAATCCGCGTTGCTGCCAGACTCGCTCCTTCAGGAGATGCGCACGCCAACGACGCTTGATACCTACGCGACCGTCGATTACGGATTCGGCGTACGACTTGGTGAGCTCGGCGGCCAGGCGTTGTGGGGCCACTCGGGCGGATCCGCTTCGACATGGGCAATGGTTACCCACTACCCAGCCCAAGATGTCACCGTCTCTGTCATGATGAATACTGATCGGTCGAGAGCGGATGCGTGGCTCGTGCAGGGGCGCGTGGCAAGAACTGTTCTTGGAATCGATCCCCCGACAGTTGATTCTGTTGCAACCGTGGATATCGCCCGGTATCAGGGTCACTATATCGGCGGACGAGGCGATCGCAACTTCGAGCTCACCGCCAGAGGCGGGCGCCTGCTCATCAAGGAAACGGGATCGGCTCGGGAGCCGACGCCCACGGTTCCCGTTGGTAACGACAAGTTTGCAATTGCGACGTCGCCAACGGACCATCTTGCATTCAGCATTCGCGAAGGGCAGGTACTCGGTTATTCTGTCTACTGGGATGGTGTCTTCTGGAACTATCGGAGAGCGGCCAACTAATCGGCCCCACAGGAAAAGCAAGCCAACATGGGCACTGTCACATCCCTCTTTGCGCACAAGGTAGCTGAAGCCGCCGACGACTCAGTTGACAAGGCGGCGTTGCTGCGTTCGGTCGGGCTGGAGCGCGGGGCAGCGATTGATCCCTCGGTCATGCTATCTGCGAAAGACTACTACGCCTTTCTCGAGCGCGTAGCGCAGGCAGACCCTCAAGGGATATCCGTTCCGCTGCGCACCGGTGCCTCCATGCGCTGCGACAACTACGGCGCGTTTGGCCTCGCATGGAAATCCGCAACGACATTGCGCGGTTCGTATGACAGAGCGGAGCGCTACGCACGAGTCCTGTCCAGCGTATCTACCTACGAGGTTGAGTCAACCGCAGACGGTGCGTACATGCACCTGCATCGATCCGGCGAGCGAAGCCTGGGTATGCGCCTCTCTAACGAGGCCACGATCGCGAGCATCGCAGCAATTAGTCGTGAGGTTGCATCCGAGCCATTCCAGCCCGAATCCGTCTACTTCAAACATCCGGCACCCACAACGACAGAGCATCACGAAGCCTATTTCGGATGCCCGGTCCACTTTGCCGCTGATCGCGACGCGCTGCTCGTGTCGGCCGACACATTGGGCCTATCCAACAAGCTTGGAGACCCCGGTATCTCGCGGTTCTTTGATTCTCATCTGGTCTCGAAGGTTGCCGCCCTCGATGACGATCCACCACTCGACCGCCAGGTCCGCGAGTACGTCGCGACGTGCCTGAGCGAAGGCGTCCCAACCGTATCGGATGTCGCCAGCCATCTTCACATGAGCGCACGCACCCTCCAAAGGCGACTTGCGGACCAGGGATGGGCGTTTCAAAAACTCGTTGATGATGCACGAAGACAACTTGCCACGCACCTCCTCCAACGAACCTCATTTTCGCTCATCGAGGTTGCGTTCATGACCGGATTTTCGGGTCAGAGCTCCTTCACACGCGCGTTCAAGCGATGGGCCGGACAGACGCCGCGCTCCTTCAGGCTCAAGGCGCAGAACGGGCCAGGCACATCGCGAGGCGATTAGCGACAAGCGATCAGCGTTCACCATTTGCCCGTGCCATTTGCCGTCTGCGATTTGGCGTGCCCCGCAAAATAGATGGCGCTCCGGGTCAAGATTCACCTGCCACCCTCCCGGTATCCTGAGGTCGTTATCAATCGCTTCAGGCATTTACGACAGGGAGTACACCATGGAAACAAACGGAATACCCGGAACACCCGAGCCAAACACGACTCATCCAAACGCGCCTCAACCTGACGCAGGCCAACCGAACGAGTCCGGCGGTGTCCTTGTAATCGGCGGCACCGGCAAAACCGGACGCCGCGTTGCAGCGCGACTCGCGGACAAGGGAGTGCCTGTCAGAATCGGCTCGCGAAGTGCTGTGCCCTCCTTCGATTGGGAGAATGACGCGACGTGGGACGCCTGCTTGTCCGGCATCGAGTCCGTCTACATCACATACGCTCCCGACCTGGCCATGCCGGGCGCTACCGACGCCATTGAGGCCCTTGTGGCACGCGCCCGGGCACTCGGCGTCAAGCGCCTCGTGTTGCTTTCCGGTCGGGGCGAAGCTGAGGCGCAGGCATGCGAGCGTATTGTTCAGGCAAGCGGACTCGAGTGGACGATAGTTCGCGCAAGCTGGTTCTTCCAGAACTTCTCGGAGGGTGCCTTCATCGACATGGTAAACGGCGGTCAGATTGCACTTCCCGCTGGCGACATACCCGAGCCGTTTGTTGATGTCGACGACATCGCTGAGATCGCAGCCGCCGCACTTACTGAGTCCGGTCATGTAGGCGAAGTCTATGAGGTTACCGGACCTCGACTACTGACATTTGCCGACGCGGCTGCCGAGTTGTCGCAGGTTATTGGACGCCGCGTTGAATACGTGCAGGTCCCCCACGAAGCATTTGTCGACGGCGCAAGGGCTGCGGGCGCACCAAAGGATGTGGTCTGGATGCTCGACTACCTCTTTTCGACGGTCCTCGACGGACGTAACGCGAGCCTCACTGATGGCGTGCAACGCGCGCTTGGACGCGAGCCGCGCGACTTCGCCACGTATGCCCGAGACGCCGCTGCCGCCGGTGTATGGACTGTTCCAGTACTAGACGCGCAGACATCATGACGTTTCAACACTTGCTGCTGATTGGGGCGACGTTGCTGTGTGGCGTGACGACGGGATTTGTCTTTGCGTTTGCGGCGGTCGTCATGCCAGGAATCCGCAACCTCCCAGACCGTGACTTCCTGCGCAGCTTCCAGGTGATGGATCGCGTGATCCAGAACAACAATCCGTGGTTCGTGACCGTGTGGGTCCGGTCGGTCTTGCTGTTGATCGCGGCGTGCGTCGTGAACGTGCCGCAGTTATCCGGATGGCCGCGGCCGCTTCTTCTCGCCGCGCTGGCGGTCTACCTGCTTGCCGTGCAGTTGCCGACCGGCGTCGTAAACGTCCCGCTCAACAATCAACTACAGAAGCTTGAGTTGGACAGGCTCAATGGCGAGGCACTTGCGGATGCGCGCGACGCGTTTGAGCCCCGATGGGTCTTCTGGAACGCGTTCCGGACGATTGCCGGCATCGTTGCGACGACAATGCTGCTCATCGTCTCACAAGCGAGTTGATCGCCGTAGTCGGATGGGCCTTCAAAGCTGGGGGCCCGTCCAACCGGCACTATCGTCCCAGAACAACCGGTCGTGTCCGGACCGCGTCCTCAGATTCGACGCGAATCATGTACAAACCGGGTGCAAGACCTGCGGGTGCCTCGAACGTATAGCGCTCCTTCGCGCCAGAGTTGAGCGTGCCTTCGAACAACACCTGCACTTCCCGACCAAGGACGTCATAGACCGCAATGCGTGCGTCGCGGGCGCGGTCGGATGTGATCGATACGTTCGTGGACGTTGTAAACGGATTCGGGTATGGCGCGTCGAGCGCGAGCGTTGTCCCCTGTGGTACCCCGAGTGCAACAAGCATGGGATCCGAGTAGGAGACCTTGCCGCCAATGCCCAGCGATGCCAGTCTGAAGGTGTGGACACCCGGGCGAAGCCCGCGAATCCGGACTTCATACTCCAGCGTTTCGCTCGACCAGCCTGCTCCGGGAATGTAGGCTGCGCGTCGATACTCCGCCTCTTCGAGGTGCTGAATCTCGAATCCGTAGTTGCCCGATTCGCTTAGGGTACGCCACGCAAATACTACGTCCTCGCCATCAACGAGGAACCTGACGCCCTCGACCGATGCGGCAAGTTCGGTTTGTGTTTCAACGTTGTACGACCAGGTTGACGTTGAGCCATTGTCGTGGTAATACGTGATCTTTATCGTCGTGTACGCAAAGCTCCACGACTCACTAATAGCGCCGCCACCGCCAAAGCTCGTACTGTAGCTCTCCACGTAGACATCAGTCAACTCTACCCTCATGACGAGCATCGGCATCACGCCACCAGTTTTTGCAGCACCGGTCACAAAGTCAAACTTGGCGGTAGAGATCGGATTACCCGAAGACATTTTCTGCAGCAGCGGCGTGGTGCTCGGATCAAAGTCCTTCGTGAAGCTGATAGCCGAATGCTGAAGATTGGTAAGCTGCGGGCCGCCACCACCGCCGATGAGCACGGGGCTCGAAAGCCCATGCGAATACGACCCGATGATTACCTGATTCTCGTATCCCGCTGCCGTTGCATCACCGGGGATTCCGTCCAGCTCAAGAAACATGCTGATCTGTGCCTGCGCCTGCCCGGAAGCAGCCAGCGTGACAAGCGTTATCAGGAGAATCGAGGCGAGTGAGCGGTATCGGTTTGTCATCTGAACAGCAAGAGTTGATTTCCGATGTGTCATAGGAACCGCCGACAACCGTGGTTTGCCACGGACTTCCAAGTCGACGAAGCGCCGCCGCCAATAGTACAAAAGAATTCATGATATTCGAGGGCCGCCACTCCTGTTTTTGTGCGGCTTAGGCCTAATGTGAGAAATACGCCGACGCCCTCGGCGGGCATTCGATGTCTCGGTCAACAATGCGCGCGATGCGATCAAAACATCCTCTCCACCGTCCTGTCGCGCAACTCGTTGCGTTCCTCCTCGCCTCATCAACGCTGGTCTGCGCAAGCGGCGCTCATGCACAGCAGGTATTCCCTATTTGGCCGGATACTCCGCCAACGCCAAATGGACTCGCCGGCGCTGAAACAGCGAATGACATTGGATGCGTTGGCAATGTCAGCGAACCAACGCTGACGGTTTACCCCGCGCCGATGGAACGCCGGCGTACCGGTTCTGATAACTCGGTTAGCGCAGCCGACAAGCGCGCTGCGGTGCTGGTTATTCCCGGCGGCGGCTATCGCGTTGTATGCATGCAGCACGAGGGGAAAGCGGTC
>JAUIJQ010000140.1 GCA_030431165.1 Rhodothermia bacterium
CCCGGTTCAACCGTCCACCTTGTCATTGATCCGCTGCTTGGCGATGTCATGAACGCGGTCGGCACGGGCCGCGTTCAGATCAGGCGCAGGGAGGGCGTATTCTCGACCTTCGGAACGCTCGAGGTTAATTCTGGAGACTACCTCTTCACCGCGGGTGATGTTTTTGTTCGTCGATTTGACATCGAAGCGGGTGGAACGATCACATGGGACGGAAGCCCGACAAACGCGCAGCTCAACATTCCGGCGTCATACGCGACCCGGGCGTCGCGGGCCGGTCTTCCAGGCTCTGACGGGACGGGGCCCGCAATCCCGCTGATCGTGAAGCTGTTGATCACGGGACGTGTTGAAACGCCTGAGGTAACCTTGTCGCTTGAGGTTGATCGAACAAACCGCGATCTGTCCGGCAACTACGCAGCGCTCGAAGCAATACTCAATCAACCGACGCGGTCGGCTGAATACGCAACGAGTGTACTCGTGACGAACTCGTTCCTGCTGACAACTTCGGATGCCCGAAGCGACGTGCTTGCGAGCTCGGCATTCAACTCGGTCTCGCAACTCGTCGCGAGCCAGATCAACCGGTACCTAAACGAGGCGCTTCCGAACGTTGACTTTTCGTTTGGTGTCCAGGGTGAGAGCACGCAGGAGCTCGGCGTAACGTACGGTATCGCGTTGCGGTTGCTCGACGAACGTTTGGTAATCCGGGGCGAAGGTATCTATCAGGGTGCACGAACAGACGCATCGGACGCATCATCCCAAAGCCTGGAGGGCGAATTTGTCGTGGAGGTACGACTGAACCCCACTGTTTCGGTAGAGGTATTTTATCGCCGTGAGGGTGACGTGCTCACCAACAATGCGACCTTGACGGGCTCGACCGGAGCCGGTGTTTCGTACCGGACCGAGTTTAGCAGTTGGCGTCGCTTCTTCAGTCGTATCTTCGGATCGTCCAGTCCTCCTCCCTCCGACCCCGATACCGGTTCCTGATCGCATGGCCAAAAAACCGACCCGAGAGCGGGTGCTAAACTACCTGGCCAATCACGCGCATCGAGCTTACCGACCGAAAGAGCTCTCCAAGAAGCTGGGCATCACCGATAACGACGAATACCGCCGTTTTCGATCAGATGTTGCTGCACTTGTGGAACGACGCGAGGTCGACGTACATCGCGGCGGCCGAATCCAGCACAAACGTCCGTCGCAGACGCCAACGGGTCGCATCAGTATTACCCGAAAAGGGTTCGGATTCGTAGCGGTTGAAGGGTTTACCGAAGACGTCTACGTATCGGCCTCGAATACAGGCACCGCTCTTGACGGCGACCTTGTGCGCCTTGAGATCTTCGCACGTGATCGCCGCGGTGGCGGCCGACGAGGCCGATCCGTTGAAGGTGAGGTGGTTGATATCGTCGACCGAGCCAGGAAAGAAGCCGTCGGCACGTTTCGCGAGCACGGTCGACTTGGCTTTGTTGTCCCCGACGACCAGCGCCTTACGCGGGACATCTACGTCACCGCGAAACATGATGCCAGCAATGGCGACAAGGTTGTCATCTCGATCGACGCGTTTGAGCACCACCGCGGTGCACCAGAAGGCCGGATTCTCAAGATCATAGGCCCACAGGACGACCCGCGGGTCCGGGTCGAGTCACTCGCAATGAGCCTGGGCGTGCGCGTTGATTATCCGGAAGCCGCGGCTGCTGAAGCTGAACGACGCGCTGCGATCATCGACCCCATCCCCGATGCAGAACTTGCCCGGCGCGTTGACCTTCGCGTTATCCCGACGGTGACGATCGATCCTGATGACGCGAAGGATTTTGACGATGCGATCAGTGTAGAGCCTCAGGCAAACGGTGGCTACCTTGTACATGTGCACGTTGCCGACGTCGGCAGTTTCGTGCAACGAGGGACCGCACTGGATGACGAGGCCTACGCGCGAGCAACATCTGTCTACCTTGTGGATCGGGTCATTCCGATGTTGCCGCACGTCCTGTCAGCAGGTTCGTGTTCCCTTCGACCAAGAGAAGACCGCCTCGCCATGACCTGCACGGTTGTGCTGGACGACAGGGGACGCGTTGTGTCGAGCGAAGTTCGCGAAAGTGTTATCCGGTCTGACTACCGCCTCACCTACAACGAGGCACAGGCAATAATTGACGGCGGTGATCACGAATGCGCGACGCTGGTTCGGCAGGCTGCTGATGTTTCGCGCCTCCTCAGCAAACTGCGCGTTGAGCGCGGGAGTATCGAGTTCGACCTCCCCGAGGTTCAGGTCGTGCTCGACGAAGAAGGGGCCGTTCAAGACGTGCGGCCG
Source organism: Rhodothermia bacterium (assembly GCA_030431165.1). Taxonomy (GTDB): domain Bacteria; phylum Bacteroidota; class Rhodothermia; order Rhodothermales; family JABDKH01; genus JANQRN01. The sequence goes on from JAUIJQ010000140.1 coordinate 2,297, forward strand.
CGCGAGAGGCTTGAGGCCCATCGACTCATCGAAGAGTTGATGCTCCTCGCAAATCGGTCGGTGGCAACACTAATGCACCGCCAACCCTTTGTTTACCGCGTCCACGCCGCGCCCGATGTTGACAAGCTTTCTCAGGTAGCGCGCTACGTCGGATTGTTCGGATACGATCTACCCCTCGACGAGGGGCGTGCCGACCCGAGTCAGATCAACGCCCTCCTGCACGCCATCCGCGGCAGTGCTCAGGAGCCGATTATCCAAAGCGCGTTGCTCCGGGCGATGTCCAAAGCCGAATACTCAACAAGTAACGTCGGCCACTACGGACTCGCGCTAAAGGAGTACACACATTTTACGAGCCCGATCCGCAGATATCCTGACCTGATCGTCCACAGGCTGTTGAAGGAAAAGATCGGTGCGGTACCACAGTCCGGAGACGTCGCCCCACACGGCCTTGCCGACGCAGCTAAACACTGCTCCGAGCGAGAGCGTACGGCCGTTGACGCGGAGCGCGCCTCGGTCAAGCTCAAGCAGGTCGAGTACGCCAGACAACACGTCGGTGACGAGTTCGCGGGTGTTATATCCGGCGTCTCGCAGTTCGGTATTTTTGTCCAACTCAGCGAGTTGCTCGTTGAGGGGATGGTACACGTACGAGATATCGGTGACGACTACTACGACTACGACGAGTCTACGTACTCGCTCGTGGGAACGCGGACCGGGAAGGAATTTCGTGTCGGGATGGAGGTTACAGTCATAATCGTGCGGGCCGATACAGAAGCCCGGGAGATCGACCTCTTTCTAACCGACGAAGACGGGAAATAGTCGAAGCTGGTGCCGCGTTTGGGTTTCTCGACGTACGTATTGCTTGCCCGCCACCAGCTACTCGGCGCATATCGGGCTTTCTCGGAGCGATCCAACGCCGCCATTCGCGTGATCCTGGCGGTCATGGCCCTCTACTTTGGCTACACGCTGACCGTCGGCGGCTGGCGATTCGGCCAGATCGTGTTCTACATACTCGAGATCGCGCAACCAACGCAACTGGTCAACGACTACCTGTTTGCGTCAGCCTTCTCCCTGTTCAGCCTGCGGTTCTTGTTTGGCAAATCGCCCAGGTTTCGAGCGACGCCATACCTCCACCTGCCCATCCACCGCAAACGGCTTGTACGCTACTTTCAGGTGTCGTCTCTTGCGTCTCTGCACAACCTGTACCCGCTGCTGTTCATTGTATCGTACTGGCTAAATGAGGTAAGACGCATCAACCCCGTACCGCTTGGATCGTGGCTGTGGCTGGGTGGCGTTCTCTGCATACTCCTCATGTCAACGTGGCTGAATGGATGGCTCCGCGCCGTGTTGTCCAATCAGGCCAGACTGTTTGCGCTGATTGTGATTGCCGCCTGGCTGGTAATTGGCGTTGACCAGGTACTTGGCACCTTTGTCATCAATGATCTTTCCCGTTCCACGTTCAACGCGTTGCTAACGGGTGACCTGACGACCATGGCCGTTCTGGTCGGTCTCACTGTAGGCGCATGGCTGGTGTCGTCGCGACGTCTGCTCCGATCGCTCCGGCACAGTGAATCTGCACCGGGCGGACGCGGAAAAGTTTATCGCGACATCACGCTACTCCAGGAGCTCGGACCCGTGGGCCAACTCGTGGTGCTGGAAATCAAGATGCTCTGGCGAAACCGGCGGCCGCGACACAACCTCCTCCTCTCAACGATCTTCTCGACGCTCTACGTCATCGCCCTCCTGCTCACGCCCGGACTCGGGGACACCATCATCGTCCAGTCGGTCGTTGGCCTATTTGCTTCGGGGGGCTTCGCACTGAACTATGGCCAGTTGATGTTTGCGTGGGAGAGTTCGTTTCTGGACGGACTCCTGGCGCGAGACATTTCGGCGTCCACGATCATCCGCGCCAAGTACCTGATACTGCAACTCTCGTGCGTCGCCTTCTTTGCACTGAGCCTTCCGATTTTCGCTATTCTGCGACCGGAGCTTATCCTGCTGCACATCGCATTTACCGTCTACAACGCGGGCATCACGAGCCTGCTCATGATGGTGCTTGCCCTGACAAATCGGCGGCGGGTCGAGCTGTGGCGTTCAGGGAGCTTTTTCAACTATGAAGGTTTTTCCTTCCTGCACTGGTTGTGGATACTCCCGGTGGCCGTACCGCCCGTCGCGCTGATTGCGTTGCTACCGCAAGTCCAGGCGCAGGCGGCGATTCTTATTGCGCTTTTGGGGCTGTTCGGATTGCTGCTGACACCGATTCTCGTCGAAATTCTGGCCGATCGCTTTAACCGAAACCGCTACGCCATGCTGTCTGGCTTCAGAACGCGATGACTGTAGAGTATCACGGCATATCCAAGTCTTACGATGGCCGACTGGCGCTCTCGGTCCCCGAGCTGCGGATCGAAGCCGGCACCGTATTCGGTCTCGTCGGCGGTAATGGCGCCGGGAAGACAACGTTCCTCAGGTTGATGCTGGACCTGCTGCAGGCCGACTCTGGTTCCATTGTCATCGATGGGATGGACATTCATACAGAACCCGGATGGCGTGCACAGACCGGCTCCTTCCTCGACGAGTCCTTTCTGATCGATTTCCTGACGGCTGACGAACTCTTTCGATTCAACGCCCGGCTGTACAACGTACCCGAAGAATCGTACTTCTCGCGCTTGCAGCCTTTCCAGTCATTTTACCCAGATGAGTTGTTCGGAGAAACGCGCAAGCTTATCCGGGAAATGTCCAAGGGAAACGGCAAGAAGATCGGACTGATCGCGGCGATGTTCTGCGAGCCCCGCCTCGTTGTACTCGACGAGCCGTTTGCCATGCTCGACCCGCGATCCCAGATTCGACTCAAACAGCTTATCATCGATCTGAATCGTCGGCTCGGTACCACGTTCATCATTTCCAGCCACGATCTGCACCACGTTTCAGAGATCTCAAGCCGCATCGCCATTCTCGAACACGGGCAGATCGTCCGTGACCTGCAGACGACAGCCGAAACGCTGACTGTGCTCCGTGCATACTTTGAATCTGATCACCTCACCGAGATTCGAAGAGATCCATAGGTCCCCGTGACGATAATTGAACACAACCCGTCCGATCGAGAGATACTGGAGTTCGTCGATGACAGTATTCGACTGCTTCGCGAAGCTGGACTGGCCCCACACGTGATACTTGTCGGTCCGACTGCTTACGGGCGACTGTCGGATGCTGTGTCCGCCCGCTTTAAACGAAGTTCGGGGTCGTTCGAGTCGTACGGACATGTGCCGATCGTCGTCGACCCGGGTCGCAGCGATCAGGTTGTTGTGCTGCCGGCGCCTGCCGATGCTGCCACATCCGTGGATGTCGTAACAACAGCCTGAATAAGCTGCTGAATGTGATCCAGCCAGGCTTTCTCCCAACGTGGCTCGCAGCTCCAGCACATGCGCTCGCGCTGAACCGGGTGTTCGAGGCATAACGCGTAGCAGTGCAGTGCGAGGCTCCGGTCGGGCAGGGCCTTTGATGCCCCGTGCTTGACGTCACCAACAACGGGATGCCCGGCAGCGGCGAGCTGCAACCTGATCTGGTGTGGCCGGCCGGTGTCAAGCGTGACATCAACCAGCGTGCGCCCACCGATCTCAGCGACCGACCGCCACTGCAGGTCGGCCCTTCGCCCCCGTTCATCGACTGCTCGCGTGATACTCGCCTTTCCTTTGCTCTTGCGGATGTGATGCGTCAATGACCCCTCGCCGATCATCCGTCCCTCCACAAGCGCACAGTACTTCTTCAATACAGTTCGCCCACGAAACTGCTCAGACAGCCGCGCGGCTGCCTTGGACGTTCGCGCAAGCACCATCGTCCCTGATACCGGGCGGTCGAGTCGATGAACCAACCCGAGGAAGACGTTGCCCGGCTTATTGAACCGACGCTTCAGGTAGTCTTTGCCCCACGACAAAAGGTCAGTGTCTCCTGTGGCATCTTCCTGAACGAGCAGTCCGCACGGCTTGCAGACAACAAGCAGATGGTTGTCGAGATGCAGGATCTCGACGGAGGGCGCCGCGGCGTTCCGTTGCGGGCGTGCGGATTTCATCTGGACCATCCCGAGTGTGAGCGATGGTACAAGATCGAAAATCCGTACGTGGAATCAGTCCGGTTGGTCTATTTCGGAATCTCGAGCAGCCAGATCCGGCGTGGAACGTGGCGCTGAATACGGACGCCGATACGTTCTGCCACCGTCTGTGACGCCGATTGTCCGACCACAACGTGGTACTCGACCTTGCCGTTGTACGCGTCGCGGAAGACGCCGACCGGGAAGCCCAGCGACTTGTATTCCGGAACACGTTTGTCCGCCGCTTCCCTGCTTCCCAACGTCTCGACGACCCACGTGTACCCGCCAAGCTGCCAGTCGATACCCGGTACGGGCGGCGCCTGCAAGACGAGTTCCTGCTGGTCGGTTGATTCCTGTTCAGCGCCATCGTCGGCAGCAGCGATTTTCTTGGCAATAACTGATGCGGCGTCAATCGGAGCTTCAGGTACTTCTTCGGCCGCCGGCTGCGCTTCGTCAGGCTGCTTTTCGTCAGGCTGCTTTTCGTCAGGCTGCTTTTCGGCAGGCGTTGTTTCGGTGGCTGTCGTCTTGGCGCCTGCTACTGGTTGTGCGCCATCGCCTTCCACCTCGTCGGCTACAGTTTCTGATTCACTCGAAGATTGGGCCGGCTGGGGATCAACAAGCACGGCGAAGCTGAGTGTATCAGCGCCAACCGCGTTTCGCACTATGGCCCGAATCGAGTAGGTGCCCGGTTGTTCGTAGGCGTAGGTCACATTGTTGCCTTCGAGCGTGCCGCCGTCTCCCATCGACCAACTGTACTCGACGGGGAGTTCGGCAGTCGCGCCCAAGCGCACTCGGTAGGTGCTCTGGGTCCCGGCGACTGTGACGCGCGGGCCGTAAACCGTCTGAATCCGCGCGATTCCAACGGTGTCGCGCGCAGCGGCTTCGGCAAGCTCCTCAGCGTTGGGCGCCACGAGAATCCGGACGCGCTTCTGGACACGACCTGATTCTGACACCGCAACGACGTCAAACTCATACTCACCCGGATCCGCGAACGTGTGCTCAACTGGATTTGATCGATAGAGTACGCCGCCGGGAAGCTCCCACTCTACGTTGAGGTTGTCGCCGGCGTTTTGCACAACAGCCGACAGCTGGACCGGCTTGCCCGCCTCAACGGTCTCCGGATACTCGATTCGGTGGATCCGCATTACGCCGGGAGCCCGACCAAACGAGAATCGCACGCCAACGCCGATGCGTCCGAAGAGGTCAAACGAGCGTCCGCCGACTGCCCCGTCAAGGGCCTCATCCGGAAATACAGAATCGAATGAGACTT
>JAUIJQ010000141.1 GCA_030431165.1 Rhodothermia bacterium
TGACACCGTCAACCGTGTTGCCGGCTATTGCGCTGAGTAAACGTTGCATCGCTTCAAGCTGCACAAACGTTGCTCCCGAATCGTAGTATTCGCGCAGGGCCTCCTCGCCGATATTCTTCTCACCGACAAAATTGAGATCACACGAGGTCAGCGTAAGGCTGACAAATACTGCTGCGATGAGTAAGCGTGCTCTGTCGTGTATCATGGCTCCGTCGTAATCCGATGCTGGATCCAATTTCCGGATCTGCGGCCGGCACGTGCCGTCGCTGGTGACTCATGATTTTAAGGTAGTTGGTGCCTCTCATACTGTAAAGTTCCGTGCGTGTGACCGTGCAGGCCGGCCAGATTGCGTACAATTAGGCGCGCCAAGATTGCCGATCACGTGGAAGAACCTCGCCACTTACGTCTCATTGCATGGGTTCAGGGCAGGCCGCGCACGGCCGCTGCTGCGTTCGTTGCTGTACTCGTCGTCTCGATTGCCGGGGCGCTTGGACTTGAAACACACCTCTTGCGGTCAGATTTCCTGCCTGTAGGCGCTTCGACCACGGCATTCCGGTCTCCGGGGCAACTGTACGGAGAGGACGCGACCGAGGCAACACTCAGTCCGGACGACGAACAAGCAATCCTGGATGCTTTCGATGTGTCGGAACGCCTGATCGTGTATGTGGCATCCGATGATTCCCTTTGGCTGCCCGCCCTGCGTTCACATTTCGATGATCTCATCGAAAACATTGGTCGGTTGGACGGTGTGCGTGCGGTGCGTACGTCGCGCGAATTAGCGCAGTACAGTGCCCCCAACCCGTCTGACGGAGGCCTGGCAACGTTCCTGACGCCGTCAGAAATGGCGATGATTGCGGAGCGACTCAGCGAACGTAGCATTAACGCAGCGGCCTCGCGGCTCGTTGGGAAGAACACGGGGATCGATGAAGAGCAGACGCCTTTCCCGGACAGCGATCCGCTCGGCGTGGCCGCCGTTTTGCAGTCAGCCCTCCATCGCCTGGTTGGCAGTCCGCCGATTCGCACGGTGGATGGGTTCATCGTGTCTCGAGATGGGCAGATATCGTTTGTCCTGATTGATCTTGCCATGCGACCGGGCGACGTGGGCGCAACACGAGACGTTGTTCGCGCAATCACATCCCTGGCCTCCAAGACCGAGGACGACCTGCAGGCCTCGTTCCCTGGATCGGGGTACAGCGTTGGTGTCGTTGGTCGTCCCGCCAGCTACCTCGCAGCTTCAGAAACACTTGCTGGAGATATTCGGCGAACCGGTGCGGCCGCCCTGATTGTCGTGACCGCGTTGCTGGTCGGCATCTTCCGTCGGCTACGCACGCCGCTGTTGATCCTCGCGTCTGTATTGTTTGGGGTTTGCACCGCTCTGGGCGTGGCAGCGGTGATATGGGGCTCGATCAGCACGATGGCGCTGATCTTTGTTGGTGCGGTTGTCGGACTCGGCGTTGACTTCGGATTACACGTCGCCGTCAACTACAACCGGGCCGGCTTTGACCTGCTTCCTCTGGATCGAGCTCGACGTGCTGTCGCGCGGACCGGCCGGGCGATCATCTTCTGTTGCCTGACCAGCGGCGTTGCGTTCGCATCACTTGCAACGATGTCGTATCCGGTGACGCGCCAGGTTGCCACACTTGCGGTCGTTGGGCTCGTATGTGTCGCCGCTGCGGCGCTCGTTGTGCTGCCTGCGGGTCTGTCAGCGTCTGCTGACGATCGGAGCTTTACGCGTTCGGAGCGTTCATTCGTTCTGAGTGTACCGGTTCGCGGCACGTGGCTATGGTGGATACTGCCCGTGGCTGCATTGCTGGCGCTGCCACGTGTTGTTTTTGAGCCGCATCCGTGGAGTCTGGCGGTGCGCGGCAATCCGAAGACGATGGAGATGGAGCAGCTGCGCATGCGTGTTGGTGCAGCGTTTTCTCCCGTGCTTCTTGTGAGTGTCGGCGGTACGGCAAATGAAGCGGTCGCACGTGATCGCGAGGCACTCGCACTGCTTCGACCGGGTTGGCAACGGGCAGGTGTCGTGGCAGTCGAATCCCCGTCGGCGTGGTCGCCGCCGGTCGAACAGCGCGATGCCGTGGAGGCCGCACTGCTCGAAGGCAAAGACATCTTTGCACGTGACGCCTTCATCGCACGGTTTGATCGCGTGCTTGCCGACAACCCTTTGGCAGGGTCGGTTCTTACGGCGGCGTATCGCGATACCATCGCCTCGTTCCTGCCACAATACCCCATCTCGCCGGGACGTTCCGGTCGCTCGTCCGTGTTCGATTTGCCCGACGCAGGGGATGAGTTACCTGATGGGGTAGTCAGCGTGACAAGCGGGTACGCGGCTGTGTCGCTTCTCTACTTGCGGGACTTTCCTTGGGCTGAGGGTACCATCGCGCGCGTGGTCGATACGTGCGATAAATCGGGAGCGTGTCGCACGGGTCGGTCGATGCTGGCCGGATCTGCCGTCGTGTCCAGTATGCACGCGACGGTCCTCGTTGCTGACTTGCGTCGGGCACTTATTCTGTCAGCCGCGCTTGTTGGTGTTCTGCTGATGCTTCAGGCGCGGAGCGTCCGGCTTGCCGTTGCGGCACTGGTGCCCGTCTGCTGCGGGTTGGCGGCTACAATCGTCTTGATGGGGGTGGCCAGGATCGAGCTTAACATGCTTACGCTCTCGGTGTACCCGTTGATCATCGGCCTTGGTATCGACGATGGCATCCACATCGTCGAGCAGTTTCGACGAGGAGAAACCCGGGAGGACATTCTCCATCGCACTGGTCCCGCGCTGATAGCAACGACGGCAACGTCGGTGGCCGCTTTTGCATGTCTCGGGCTTGCCGAGTTTGCAGGTGTTCAGGAGATGGGTTTCCTGGCGGCCGCCGGGCTAGCCGTGTCGATGCTCGCTGCACTCCACTTGCTTCCCGCGCTGCTCCGCCTAGTGCCGGGCGAACCGCAACGGCCTAGCGGAGGTTGATCGACAACCCGACACCCGGCTCGCCGAGCACAAACGTTGGTCGAAAGCGAAACGTTGCGCCGGCCGAGTCCCGCATGTGGCGGTTTGATAGCCAACGTGCTGTAAAGAAACCGAGTGCAGCACCCGCAACAACGTCGGTGGGCCAGTGCTTATTCCTCGCGACCCGCGCAACCGCCGTACCCGTACTTAGAACAAAGAGGCCGTACGCAGCTGGTGTGCGATAGTAGAGAACCCAGGGTGTGACGATGGCAAACGCCGCGGCGGTGTGCCCCGATGGAAATGACGATCCGCCGGAAAACGGATTGAATTGGCCGGTATCCGTCACGTCCTCCGGACGTTGCCTGCCGAACGTCATCTTCGTGAGCTTCGCCAGGGCCCCGGCAAAGGCAAGCGACTGCATCGACGTGAACGCGGCGTCTTGCATGCGCGGGCTGTCGGTCAGCAGGGAGATGCCAAAGATTCCGACAACCGGTGCGATGGCACCCGGGCCACCAAGCTCATTCGTCCGGCCCAGGAAACCCTGGAAGGGGTCGTCATATCTGGACTGGACACCACGCAGAATCGGTCCGTCGAACTGCGAAGACGGCAATACAACCCCTGCGCTCAGCACGAGGTAAGCGGGTACTGCGGGCGCGAGCGTCGAAACGAGCGAAGACGCATCTTGGTGCGCCCAGCGGAGAAAACGTGAACGGTCCTGACCGTCGGTACGCCCGGTTGTGAGCGAAAAAAAGACAACCGTCAGTATTGCGCAACGCATAAGGCCACTGTTGGAGTGAGATATTCCTATAACGTGTGAACTACGCTCGATAGTATAACCGCCGCGGGCGGCTGCGCCAGTCAGGACGATGGCGGTGCGTTTCGAAGGCGAATGGAGCGAATCACGTTGACGGCCATCCAGATTGCAATGAGCGCAAGGCCGTACATCTCGCGAGAATACTCGACCGACGTGTCCTTCATCTCCCACGATTCGAACATCCGGCCAAAAGAGGAATGGCCAAAAACCCGTGGCGAAATGATTACGGCCCATACGACGCAGACAAGTGCAACGGCTACCTGGACGATGTAGCCGGTCGGTTGTCGAACTGCCAGTACACATGCGCCGGCAGCGAAGAGATAGACAGCAACCCACGCAAGCGGGTCGGGGTCGTTGAACTGGACAATCGCCCCGAAGATGAAGAGCGCCGCAAATACGATGTTCGCGATCCGCATTCGGCGAGCCTGATTCGTGAACTCGCCGTTAAGATGCCGATCCGGCCGGTAAAGTTCCGGTCACAATGACAAACTCTCCCGGGATGTGGAAGCCTGTCCCATTCTTGTATTGTTCGATTGAGGCGAGGTATTCGGCGTGCGCCGCGTCGCGCGTAACATCGTCGAATCGCGCATACGCGAGAGCGACGGGACCGCCGGCAAAGGCAGCTCCAATGGCTTCGTCAGCGGTCTCGTAGCGCAGATCTACGTTGAGCCGTCGCTGACTGATGTTGCCGTACCCGGCCATGTCAAACGTAGTTGCCAGCGTCTCGCCGGTACCAAGTTGGAAGAACAGGGGACACACGTCTGTATTTACACGGCTGTCCACGATGGGGAAGATCTCGGCCCACCCGCAGTTCGATCGCGCGCCCCAAACAGCGGCGACAAATCGGCCGCCGGGCCGCAGCGTGTTTCGCACCTGCTTGAGCGCCGCAACGGGGTCCGGGACATACATCAAGCCCAGGACGCAAAGCGCCGCGTCGAAGGATGCGGCACCGACCGAAAGCGCCTCGGCATCCATGCGTTCGGCGGTAACCCACGAGAGGCTTTCACTCGCTGCCGCGTCGCGCGTCATCTGAACCATTGTTTCAGATATGTCGGTCGCCACAACGCTTCCGTTTGGCCCAACGCTGCGTGCTGCAGGAAGGGTTGCCAGGCCGGTCCCGCAGGCGACGTCGAGTACGGTCTCTCCGGGTTGCAGCGCTGCTTCTTCGAGCGCTGCCGACTGGGCCGGTTTGAGTTGGGCCTTCCAGTACGTTTCGTAGTGGTTCGCCGCGCGATCCCAGCCGTAGCGCTGGACGCGTCGTTGGAGGTCGGGCGTCATGGCTGAAGCACGGAATTGGTTGGCAGGATTTCCAGGTTGCGCTCAACCGGGATGGCCCGGATGAATACGTCGCGGATCGAACTGTAACGATCTGCCGAGTCGAGTACGCGGAGGATGTCCTCCTCGGGCGCATCCGAGGTCACGGTCACGTTGAACCGAATCGCCAGATAGCCCGGGTCAACTTCGTCGGATATCGCCAGCTCACCGCTTGCGTCATAGTCTGCTTCTACGACTACGTCAACCGTTTCGATGGCCACGCCCAGGCGTGCCGCCCACATTGCGTAGCCAATGGCAATGCAGCTTCCGAACGCGCCACGGGCAAATACGCCGGGATTCGGATCGGTCGCGTCGCCGCCGTAGTTGCGGTGCATGTCCACCGCAAAAGACCAGTTGCCGTCTGCGATTTCGCACCGAAGGCCGCTGTCCAATCGGACGCGCGTTGTGGCTGTGCCGCGGGCGACTGACGGCCGGTCTGTTATGATCTTGATCTTGCGCTCAATGGCCTGCTTGATCCGGGCGCGTTCGGCGGAACGGTTGCCAGATCTGGGAGGCGCCATCGTCAGGTTGTTCATCGTCGTGTGCATGGTTTGTGGTCGACGAACTGCCGACCTTCCAATGCCTAGACGATAAATCGGGCAAGAGTCCCAAATCCTACTTGCCGGGCACGTACGCGACGATTCGGAGGGGGGCGCCGCTTCCACCGGCAATCTTCATCGGCAGCGCGACAACAAACGCACCCGTAGGCGGCAGCTGATCGAGCGCCGCGACGTTCTCGAAACCCGGGATGTTGTGTTTGTACAGGGCCACGTGCGCGGCAAAGTCGCTCGACTGCCCGTGGTCAATGCTGGGTGTATCAATGCCAACGGCTGACACGTTGCCTTGATCTGCCAGCCACGCTGCTGCCTCGGCACCAATACCGGGGAAGTGCAGGTTCGGGATGGCGGCGGCACCGGTGAGTGCCGTCCCCAGGTATGATGCACGGTTGTTCCAACGGGCACCCCAGCCCGTACGAATCAGCACAACGGAACCGGCTGGAATCGGCCCATACTCATCGGTAAATCGCTGCAGGTCATCGACAGTGACCTGGTAGTCGGGAGACGCATGATCGGATACGTCGACCACAACCGCTGGACCGATCAGGCTCGTCAACGGCAGCTCGTCGGCGGTCTGCGCGCCACGCGCAAAATGTATGGGTGCATCCAGGTGCGTGCCGCCGTGTTCGGCAGTCGAAAATCGGTAGGCGCTGTAGAAGAATCCGGCGTCGGTCTCACCGTAGGCGAGTTCGTCCAACTCAAACCCAAGCGAGTCGGTGGGCCAATAGATCGTGTCATCATCGAAGGGATGGGTCAGGTCAATCCACGCTCCCGATGCGCCAGAAAAGATCGCCGATGCCGCATCATTTGGGGACTGTTGCTGACCACAGCCGGCAAACAGACTCAGTGAGGCTACGAGGGCGGTTATCGCGGCGGCCCCGGTTGGACCGGTGGACGCGAGACGGACGAATGTCGGATGCATGGCGGAGGCAGGTGGTGCAGTGAAGACGCGATCCTAGGTACGATACGCGCTCTCGCGGCGACATGCTAAAACCCCAAAATCAGGCAGGAAAGGCGGATTATGGACTTTTCTTGCGCCCACGTGATCGGTTTTGCGTTCAGGGGCTGCGTTCTGTGATGACAACCCTCATTATCGGGCATAGCATCATGGAAGAGCGTTACAACCGTCTGGCGGTGCGCGGCGTCACAAATCTCGCAGTCATTTCCAGCGTGACCTCCAGAGTGGTCTCTAGAGTGGTCTCCAGCTTGACCGCAAGCGCGTTCCTGGCCGTTCTGGTCATTCTTGCATTCGGACCAATCGGGTCCGCATCCGCGCAGGACGCACCGCCTCAGCAGGCCGTTGAACCCCAGCAGTCTCCTGAACCGATCCAGTGGACATTCGAGGAAGATCCTCCGACGCAGCCGTCCGGCGTAGCGGGTGAGCAGGATGCGAATGACATCCAGGCCGCGTCAATTTCGGCGCAGGACGGCAATTCCGACTACAGCATCGCCGTCTCGTGGAGCGCCAGCATGAACTGCTTCTTTGGGGGCAACATGGCGATCACGCTCACGGCCACCGACAGAAACAACGGCAACGTCGAGTTTTCAACATCCGGAAACTATGACGTCGGATACCTCGGTTCGCGCTCCGGGACGTGGACGATCTATCCCGGTCCATCCGAGTCGTTTACGTTCAAGGTTACGCGTCGTGTAACGGGTACCGGTTGTGACAACACCGAGACGGCCACCAACAACGGACACACCCGCTCGCTGAAGCCGCCGACAAACGTCACGGCATCCGCAAACGGAAGTGATTCGCGTGTGACGCTGAATTGGTCCCGTGGCACCGACATCACCGACAACCGCGGCGTTGTTTTCTACTACATCTACAAGAACGGTTCGTTCTATACGTCGACGTCGGGGACCGCGCGTTCGTACGTAGCAACAACGACGCCGTCAACCGAAAGGTCAACCTCGGCCCTCGGCACCCGACGCATACCAAAGGCGTGGAGGCCGTCCGGTAGCTCGGCGACACCGGCTGGACTCGATCGATTGAGCGACGCATCC